>NZ_KB899568.1:0-120106 GCF_000378365.1 Megamonas rupellensis DSM 19944
CAAATGGCAGTGTAAAAGCTAGAAATAGTGCTAAAATTGTAGTTCCATCAGTATTTGAAGATGGTGTAGCTTATGGTATTGAAAGATATATTTTAGGTAAATAGGATTTTTTTTATTTATCTAGAATAAGATAGAGAGAATATATTTTATTAATAAATTTTTTTAGATATGGAAGGTTGGGGCATCAACCTTCTTTGGAGAGATATAGTAAGACCTGCTATTTTAGTAGGCAAGTATCGTTTGTATCCAAGAATCCCCTGCCTTTAGGCATGGGGAGTATGTCAAAAGAACATTTCCACTTTATTTAGAAGATGATACAAATGCTAATCCGACTGGTGGCATTTGTGAAATTCAATATAAATTAGTTGATGGTGAAGCTTGCCGAATTTTAAAACTTGTTAAATACACTATTTATAATATTGTAGATTAAAAAGTAATGAAATAAAATCATAAATAAAAATCCTACAGATAAATTCTGTAGGATTTTTTTATATAAATATAATTATTTAGCCATCAATTCAGCGATTTTATTAGCAATTGCAGCTGGGTCTTCTGGCATCATACCTTCGATGAGAAGTGCTTGAGCATATAAAAGTGAGCAATAATCTTTGAAGGCAGTACTTTCTTTGCCTTGTTCATGTACTTTTTGTAAACGAGCAAATAAATCATGTTTTGGATTGATTTCTAAAATACGTCTAGCTTTGAACATTGGATTATTTGCATCAGCAAAAGCTTGTTCCATAGCGAAGCTTGGACCTTGTTCGTCTGCTACTAAGCAAACAGCAGAGGATTTTAAACGGCTACTGATTTTTACTTCAGCAACTTTATCGCCAAGAGTTTCTTTGATATCTTTGATTAAATCTTCATTGGATTTTGCGATTGTTTCAGTTTCTTTTTTCACTTCTTGAGATTCAACATCATCAAGGTCTAAATCGCCACGGCTGATGGAATGGAATGGTTTACCTTCATATTCACGCATAACTTCAATAGCGAACTCGTCAACGTTATCAAGGAAGTATAATACATTAATACCTTTATCGCGTAGAATTTCCATCTGTGGTAAGCTATCGATACTTACACGGTCTTTACCTGTAGCATAGTAGATTTTTTTCTGGCTTTCAGGCATATTTTCTACATATTCTTTTAAAGTGATGAGTTTATCTTCTTTGGAAGTGGTGAATAAGAGTAAATCTTTTAATTTATTTACTACATCACTGCCACCATTATATACACTGCCATAGATACCGATTTTTAAGGATTTACCGTATTCTTTCCAGAATTGTTCATATTTACTGCGGTCTTTTTTGAGTGTATTTGCTAATTGTTTTAAGATAGTTTTTTCTAAGTTTTTACCGATTAATTTTAATTCACGGCTCTGTTGTAAAAGTTCACGAGAGATATTTAAGGAGAAATCAGGAGAGTCAACTAAACCTTTAACAAAGCGGAGATATTCAGGTAAGAGGTCTTTGCATTTATCCATGATGAATACATGGCGAGAATAAAGCTGTAAGCCTGGTTCATAATCGCTATGATAAAGATTGTAAGGAGCATGTGCAGGGAAGAATAAAAGGGAAGTGTATTCGATATTACCTTCGATTTTATTGTGCATTACTTCCATTGGTTTTTCCCAATCATGGAAAAGATTTTGATAGAATTCAGTGTATTCTTCTTCTTTGATTTCAGATTTATTTTTAGCCCAAAGTGGTTGCATGGAGTTTAAGATGCGAACTTCATTTTTCTTGATAGTACCAGCACCTTCGATTGGTTTACCATCAGCATCTTTTGGCTGTTCTTCAATGACAAAGTTCATTTTGATTGGGTAACGAACATAATCGGAATATTTTTTTACAAGAGATTGTAATTTATATGTGTCAGTGAAGTTTTCTTCAGCTTTATCACCATAGAATTCAGGTAAAAGTGTGATAGTGATATTAGTACCACGGCTATCTTTAGTGCATTCTTCGATAGTGTAAGAACCATCAGCTGTGGATTCCCATTTATAAGCTTGAGCTTCGCCGGCTTTTCTGGAAACTACAGTGATTTTTTCAGCTACCATGAAAGCGGAGTAAAAACCTACACCGAATTGACCGATTAAATCTTTTTGAGTGTCATTGTCGCCTTCTTTAGCTTGTTGAAGTTTTTCCAAGAATGCTTTTGTACCAGATTTTGCGATAGTACCTAAGTTTTCAATGAGTTCTTCTCTATTCATACCAAGACCATTATCAGAAATAGTCAATGTATGGCTAGCTTCATCAGGAATTAAGAAGATTTCATAATCGCTATTGCCTTCGAGTAAATCACGATTTGTAAGTGATTCAAAATGTAATTTATCGATTGCATCAGAAGCGTTGGAAATTAATTCGCGAAGGAATATTTCACGGTTTGTATAAATAGAATGTATCATTAAATCGAGTAATTTTTTAGTTTCAGCTTGAAATTGATGTGTTTCTTTAGCCAAGATTTGTCACTCCTAAATTTAGATTAAAAATGAATTATTAGCACTCTAATACAAAGAGTGCTAACCGTTAATTATTATTATATAATTATAGGTCAAAATGTCAATAGAGAATAAAAGAAAAAGCCAGTTATACTGGCTTTTTCTCTATTTTTAAGATTATTTATCATTGAAGGATAATAAACCATATTGGTAATTATTAATATCATCTTCAGTTAATGCTGATTTTGATGATAAAACGATACAGTAATTGGATTTTGCACCTTTAAAATATGTTTCGATATTTTGTCCTTCTTGTTCAATTGTTTTATCTACTTGACCATCTTTATCTGTATCGATTTGGATAGTTTTTGCAGTAACAGCATAAATAGCATTATGTCCTTGAATTGGAACAAGAGAAATCGCTTCATATCCACGTTCAATAGCTAATCGAGTAAATAAATCTTGTCTAGCTTCATCAGTTAAATTATCAAGGTCAGGAAAAGTATCATTACTGAAAGCATTTGGGGAAACAACCCAGTATTTTGTAGGGTTATGACCATCTGTTTCAAATATGAGAACATCTCCTTGTTCTTGAGGGGAAAGAATGCTCAAATTAATTACAGCGAGAGGTTTTTCAGGACATTTTATACTGTAACCGAAGCGTTCACTAGTATATAAATATCCGTCTGCTGCAAAACTTGTGCCTGGCATAGCTGCTACAGCTAGTAGTGTAAAAATACTCATAAAAGTCAGAAACATTCTTTTTAACATCATAAGTATATCTCCTTAAATTTATAGAATAAGATGCTATAAATTTATAGCATCTTATTCATAGTATTTATTTAGCCAATTATATCATAGATAAGCATAAAAAGCGATTTTTATTTTATATCAAAAGATAATATTGGTCAAAAAAATTACATAAATTTATCGACTTCGGATTTTGGTTTAACTTTCTTATCTCCAGTGAGCCAAGAAGTTATTTTCATAACAACAAGATACATAACAGGGATTAAGAATACACCTAAGATAGTGGCAAAAATCATACCACCAACAACGGCAATACCCATGTTATTACGAGCAGCAGCACCAGCACCAGTTGCTACAGCAAGTGGTAAACAGCCGATGATGAATGCAAGAGATGTCATTATGATTGGACGAAGACGAAGTTTTGCCGCTTCTAGAGCAGCCTTTAATGGTTTCATACCAGTATCAACACGAACTTTAGCGAATTCTACGATAAGAATAGCGTTCTTAGCTGCCAAACCGATGATAACGATGATACCGATTTGCATATAGATACTGATTTGCATATTTAAGACATATGCAGATAATAAAGCACCAAAGATACCAGTTGGAACAGTCAACAATACAGCATATGGTACGCTCCAGCTTTCGTATAAAGCAGCAAGGCATAAGAATACGAATACAAGAGCAAGAGCCATAACTTGAGTTGTAGAGCTTGTTGCAGCACGTTCTTCACGGCTTTGACCAGACCAGTCAATATTAAATCCAGTAGGTGCCACTTCTTTTACAACTTCTTCGATAGCAGCCATGGCTTGACCAGAGCTATATCCATCTTTTGGACTACCTTGAATTGTAACACTTCTGCTAGCATTGAAACGAGAGATGATAGCAGGACCTGAATTTAATTTTGGTTTAATTATAGTATTTAATGGAACCATTTGACCATTAGATCCGCGAATAAAGATGAAACGTGTTGTATCAGCTTCATTACGGAAATTGCTGTCTGCTTGCATTACTACTTTATAAGTACGACCAAATTGGTTGAAATCGTTGATTTCAGTACCACCAAAGTTTACTTGGAGAGCAGTGAATACATCAGAAATATTTAAACCTAAGTTTTTAACTTTTTCACGGTCTACTTCAAATTCATATATTGGTGATTTTATACTGTAAGTAGTATATACACCTTGAAGTTCTGGACGCTGATTAGCGGCAGCAACGATTTTTTTAGTGATAGTATCTAATTCTTCATTAGTATGACCGCTCATATCTTGCAATTGAAGATTGAAACCGCTGACCATACCAAGACCTGGAAGAGATGGTGGGTTCATGGCGATGATAGAAGCTTCTGGGTAATTCATACCTTGTTTAAATGCCATACCAACTTCAGCATCGATACTTGTTTCTGGAGTAGTTCTTTCACTCCATGGTTTTAAACCAACGAAGAAAGTAGCTGCACTGGATTTTGCACCACCAGATAAAATATCATAACCAGAAATACCCATAACCTGGTCAACACCTGGATTTTGTCTGAGTTCTTGAGATAAGGCATCCATTATTTCTTCTGTACGATTTAAGGAAGTACCTTCTGGTAATGTTACAGAACCAAGATAGAAACCTTGGTCTTCTGGAGGAATGAATGTAGTTGGTAATATTCTAAATAAACCAGCCATAAGAGCTGTGATGATTACAAGGAATACTACGCAAAGTTTAGCTTTACCAATGAGGAAAGCAATACATTTTACATATCCTCTAGTCATCCAATTCATGAATTGGTTAAATCTAATAAAGAAACTACCTATAGTAGAGTCTTTATTTTCATTAGGAGTATGTGGTTTTAACAAAGTAGCACAAAGTGCAGGTGTAAGTGTTAAAGCCACAAAGGCAGATAATGCCATAGAAATAGCAATAGTCAAAGCGAACTGACGATATAAAACCCCTGTCATACCGCCTAAACCTGCTACTGGTACGAATACAGAGGCAAGTGTGAAGGCAATAGCGACAACTGGACCTTGTACCTCGTCCATAGCACGACCTGTTGCTTCTTTAGGGTCAAGACCATCTTCTGCCATATGACGCTCAACGTTTTCGATAACAACGATAGCATCATCGACAACAAGCCCGATGGCAAGAACCATACCGAATAAGGTAAGTGTATTAATAGTAAAATCTAATACAATGAAGGCTGCAAAAGTACCGATAAGGGAAACTGGTACAGCGAGCATTGGAATTAAAGTTGCACGCCAGCTCTGTAAGAAGATATATACAATGAGCATAACGAGTAAGAGGGCTTCAACAAATGTTTTAACAACTTCCTGAATAGATTCGCTGATATATGTTGTATTATCTACAACTGCTTCATATTCTAAATCAGGAGGGAAGTCTGCTTTAGCTTCTTCGAGGATTTCTTTTACTTGGCTTACAGTTTCCATTGCGTTAGCATCACTTGTAAGCTGAACACCGAAACCTACAGAATTTTGATTATTATGTTTAGCAGAAATATTATTTGTACGAGCGCCAGTTTCTACTCTAGCAACATCTTTTACACGAACGAAGGAACCACTATTATTATCAGAACGAATAATGATGTTTCCAAATTCTTCAGGTGTTATTAAACGACCTTGAACTTTACCTGTATATTGGAATTCTTGGTCTTTTGGTGCAGGCATCTGACCGATTGTACCAGCAGGAGCCTGAATATTTTGTTCTTTTACTGCACTGACAACATCAGCTACAGTAAGACCGAGTTCAGCTAATTTATCAGGATTGATCCAAAGACGCATTGCATAGTCAGCACCGAATACGTTTAAGTCCCCAACACCTGGAACACGTTTGATTTTATCTACGAGATAAATATCAGCATAGTTTTTTAAGAAAACACTATCATAAGTACCGTTAGGTGATGTTAAAGTCAATACCATTGCCATATCACTAGAGGCTTTACGAGTAGTAAGACCATATGTTTGAACATCAGTTGGTAAGCTTGGTTCAGCAGTAGAAGCATTGTTTTGTACTTTTACTGAGTCCATATCACCATCAGTACCTAATTTGAAGACTACTTGTAAGCTATATCTACCATCATTTGAAGCAGTAGAACTCATATAGTCCATGCCTTCAACACCGTTTACTTGCTGTTCAACTACTTGAGCGACAGTTTCATTTACGGTATCAGCATTGGCACCTGTATAAGTTGTGCTTACAGTAATTGTAGGTGGAGAAATCTGTGGATATTGTGCTATTGGTAAGTTAAAAGCAGAAATTGTACCTAAGATTACAATGATTAAAGATATAACAATAGCAAATATCGGACGATTTATAAAGAATCTTGACAATTATAGCACCCCCTGATTAAAAAGTTAAACCTAATTCTTCAGGAGTTACCATAGTGACGTTAAGAGGAACGCCTTCTTGTAATTTAGTAAGACCTTCAACAACAACAACGTCATTAGCATCTAAACCATCTTTAACAATCCAATAACTACCAACTTTATCACCTAAAGTAACAGCTTTACTTACAGATTTATTGTCTGGACCTACTACAGTTACGAAAGTTTTTTCAAGAACTTGTTGTACTGCACGTTGTGGAATTAAAGTAGCATTTGGAATTACTTGTCCAGAAATTTTTACACGAGCGAACATACCAGGAAGTAAAAGACCATCTGGATTATCAAATAAAGCATTGATTGCAAGTGTACCAGTATTTGTAGTTAAAGAACGGTCTACTTGCACAAGGTGACCAGAAACAGGATATTCTGTACCATCACTTAAAGTGATAGTTACATTATTAGTATCACTATTAAAGAAAGATGCAAGATTTAAATATTCATTTTCACTTACATTAAATTGAGCATATACCTGGTCTACAGAGCCCATTGTTACAAGAACTGTACTTCCAGCAGTAGCATAAGCACCTACATCAATATCATTGATATCGAGTTTACCAGAAGTTGGGGCATAAACAACTGTATCATCTAAATCTTCTTGAGCTTTTTTTACAAGAGCAGCATTGGAATCAATGATTGCTTGCTGAGCTTGCAATGATGCAGTTAAAGCTTCTACTTGAGATTGTTGAGTTGCAGCTTGTTGATCGGAAATTGCGTTTTGAGATAATAATGTTTGGTAACGGTTATTATCTACTTGAGCATTTTGTAATGTAGCTAAAGCGTTTTGATAATTAGCTTGAGATTGAGCTAATGTTGCTTGAGCTGAGAGCAATGTACTTTCATATTGACGACTGTCAATTTTGTAAAGTGGTTGACCTGCTTGTACGAATTCGCCACCTGTAATATATTTTTCAACAATTGTGCCTGAAACACGAGAAGTGATTTTTACTTCGTCTGTTGATTTGATATTACCAGCATATTCATAATTAAGTGGTGTATCACGTTTGATTACCTGCATTGCTTTTACAGTTGCAGGACCACCTGCTGTTTTGTTGCCCTGTGATGTAGCTGTTAACTTAGAATATGCAAGATATCCAATAAGTGCTATAACTACTATGGCTACAACTAGGATAACAGCTTTTTTCTTTGATTGTGTGGCCAAAATTATTAAACCTCCTTTGATAAATTTCAAAAGCTGTGCTTTAGCACAGCTTTATAATCAGCTTTTTAGATTTTTTATAAATAGCTGATAGTACACAAGTATTTACTATTATCGTGTTCTATAGTATAGTATATCTATTGAAAAGTCAAGAATTTTGCACTCTTGAAGACAGTTTTTAATCTGGTTTTAATCTTTGAAAAAATAAAATTTTTTATTATTAAATTTTGACAAAGGGAGAGAAATTTTTGGAGAAGAATAGCAGAAAGATATCAGATATTTATTTTGATTTGTTTGATATTATGATGACTTATAATCACAAATTATGGCGAACTGCAGCTTTGCCATTACCACTCAATCACTTTGCAGTGATGTATTATCTTTTTGAAAAAGAGGATACATTTGCTACTGTAACAGAGCTAGCAAAACATTTATCTATATCAAAACAACAAATGAGTCCTATCATTGATAAATTAGTGAAAAAAGAATTTATTAAAAAGACTTGTTTAAGTAAGGATAGAAGATATAGTCAAATTTCTTTGAGTGAAAAAGGTAGAAATTTTTTAAAGGAACATCAAAAATCGCAAAGACTTATTTTTATGGAAAGCACGACTGATTTATCAGATAGTGATACGGAAAAATTTGATCAAAGTGTAAGACTTGTAAAGAAAATGATGGCGAAAATATTCGAAAAGCAAAAAGGATAAACTGGTTTACATGTTGACAATAATGATTATTTGCTATATCATAAAAAATCGAACCATTTATTTAATAAAATGAGATTAATGGTTTTGTGATATGGGGGTAATTAGAATGAAAATGAGTAAATTGGCAATTATAGGTCTTGGTCATGTAGGTTCAGCTGTATTAACACAAGCAATGGCAATGAATTTAGCTGCTGAAATCGTATGTATAGATATTAATGAAAAAGTAGCTCATGGCGAAGCTTTAGACGCAACTCATGCGACACCTTGTACGTATGTACCAGGTATGAAAGTTTATTCAGGCGATTTTAGTCAGTGTAAAGATGCTGATATAATTATTTGTTCTGGTGGCCCTAGTATCTTACCTGGGGAAAAATTAGACAGATTAATACTTGCAGAACGAAATGTAAAAGTTATTGGCGAAATCATGACAGAGGTTACAAAATATACAAAAAATACACCTTTTATCATGATTACTAATCCGCTTGATGTAACTACATATTTGGCAGCTACTAAATTCGGTTATGAAAAAGGAAAATTATTCGGTACAGGGACTACTTTAGAAACACTTCGCTTAAAACGCATCATAGCAAACCATTATAATGTTGATGCTAAAGATGTTCAGGGCTTTATGCTTGGTGAACATGGTAATTCTGCTTTTCCTGCATGGTCTACAATCAGCATTGGCGGTGTGCGTTTAGCTGATTTAGATAAATATTATGATCATAACAGTGATTTTGATAAAAAAGCTATAGCTCAAGAAGTAGTAAATACAGCATATGATGTATTATTGTCTAAAGGTTGGACAAATACTGGTATAGCAATGGGTGCTTGTAGATTAGCTCGTGCTGTTATGTTTAATGAACGTTGTGTAACACCAGTTTCTACTCCGCTTGAAGGCGAATATGGCTTAACAGATGTAGCACTTAGCTTGCCAAGTATCATTGGTGCAAATGGTGTAGAAAAACGATTAGCTATAGATTTACCAGAAGATGAATTAAAAGCTCTTCATTTTAGTGCAGAAAGTATAAAAACTGTACTTAGAGCAAATAAATTAATTGACTAAGTATGAATATAAAATAAAGCTACTTTTGATTTAGAGATAAAATCGAAAGTAGCTTTATTATTTTGGTAAGAAAATAAAGTTGTTTGCAAGAAAAACCATAGATATAAAAGACAAGTATCTTTAGATGTGATAGAATAACATAGATATTGTAAAAAATAATGATAGATTTTAAATAACCTAAGGGGATTTTTAATGGAAAAAAGTAAATTAGTTATTTGTGATTTAGATGGTACTTTATTTGATACGCGCAGAGTGAATTATATGGCATATCGTGAAGCTATTGAAAGAGCTGGATTACCTGTGGTTTTTGATTACGATATATATGTTGAAAAATGTTGGGGCCCTACTTATCGTGGATTTTTACCGATAATGGGTGTTCCTGAAAATCGTTTTGAAGAAATTCATGATGCTAAGAAATTATATTATGAAGAAAATCTAAAATATGCTACAGAAAATACTCATTTGTTTAATATTATTAAAGCTATGAAAAATGAATATCATACAGCTGTAGTAACAAGTGGTTCAAGTAATTCTAAAGATATTTTGCGTTATTTTGGCAGATTAGAATTATTTGATGTTATTTTTACTATTGATGATGTGAAAAATGGCAAGCCAGATCCAGAAGGATTTTTAAAAGCAATGGAATATTTTAAGGTTAAGCCAGAAAATACCATTATTTTTGAGGACTCTGACGTAGGCTTGGCAGCTGCAAGAAAAACAGGTGCTAGTATTTGCATAGTTGATGATTTTAAATAATATGATTAAAATGAATTTTTGAGGTGAAATATGTTTACAATAACTACAAATTCACCTGAACAAACAAGTCTTTTAGGTGAAAAGATAGCAAATTTAATTCAAGATAATTTGATAATTTGTCTTGAAGGTGATTTAGGTGCAGGTAAAACTTTATTTACACAAAGTTTATGTAAGGCATTAAAAGTAAAAGAAATCGTTACAAGTCCTACTTTTAATTTAATGAATGTATATGAAGGTAAAAAGCGTATATATCATTTTGATTTATATCGTTTAGAGCAACCAGAAGATTTAGAGGAAATTGGTTTTTATGAGTATACTGATGTTGAAGATGAAGTAGTATTGATTGAGTGGCCAGATAGATTTTTTGCCTATATGCCAGAAGATTATTTGCATTTAAAAATCGAGCGTGGCGATAGTGAACAAAAGCGTATAATTACTATCAATATTGAAGGTCAAAAATATAAAAATATTTATGAGGAGTTGAAGCACTGTGGCAATATTAGCGATTGATACTTCAACAATAGTTTCAGGTGCTGCTATTGTGCAAAAAGATAAATTAGTTGCAGAGATTATCATGCAATTAAAATTACCCCAATCAGAAGTTTTATTAGGGCATGTGCAAGATGTTTTAAAAATTGCACATAT
The DNA here is from genome assembly GCF_000378365.1 of Megamonas rupellensis DSM 19944. Lineage (NCBI taxonomy): Bacteria > Bacillati > Bacillota > Negativicutes > Selenomonadales > Selenomonadaceae > Megamonas > Megamonas funiformis. The sequence goes on from NZ_KB899568.1 coordinate 10,898, forward strand.
GGATAAGTCTGATTTAACAGGTGTAGCTATAAGCATAGGACCTGGCTCTTTTACAGGGCTACGCATAGGTCTTGCTACTGCTAAAATGTTATCATATGCTTTATCCATTCCTGTAGTAGCTGTATCTTCATTAGAGGCTATGGCTTATCATTATCCAGTGCCAAGTGTATATGTGGCAAGTGTATTAGATGCACAAAAAAGCAATGCTTATTTTGCTTTGTATGAATGGAATGGCAAGGGCTTTGATGAGAAAAAACAAACTTGCGTGATGGATTTTGAAGAAGTGGTAAAATATTGTTCTACACTAGACAAACCAGTAGTATTTGTGGGAGATATCGCTCAAAAGAAAGCAGATATAATCGCTCAATATGAAAATGTTTCTTTAGGTTTACCACATCTTTGTATGCCTAGAGCAAGTAATGTGGCTATGGCAGCAAAAGTTAGATTTGAAAATGAAGATTATGATAATATCATGGATTTAGAACCTGTATATATTCGCCGTTCAGAAGCTGAAGTTTTATGGGAAAAACGCCATGGCGAAAAATTAACAGATTTATAAGGTGAAAATATGCAAATAAATTTTCGTAAAATGACTCCAGAAGATGCAAGTGCTGTGGAAGTTGTAGAAAAATCTTGTTTTGATATGCCATGGTCAAGACAATCTTTTTGGCAGGAAGCTTCTAATGATAAAGCTTATTATTTGTTGGCTTTAGATGGCGAAAGAGTCATTGGCTATGTAGGTGTTTGGATATTATTTGATGAAGCTCAAATAACAAATGTAGCTATAACTCCTGAATATCAAAACAAAGGTATAGGTCGATTGATGATGAAGGAAATCATCAAGATTTCTCAAGAAAGAAAGGCAAATGCTATGACTTTAGAAGTTCGACCAAGTAATAAAGGAGCAATACATTTGTATGAATCATTAGGTTTTAAATCTGTAGGTCGCCGTCGTGGGTATTATGAAGATGGTGAAGATGCTGAAATCATGTGGATAACAGATTTGACCAATATAAAATAATATACTGAGGTGATAGTATGCACCAATATTTATTTTTTGTTGGTGATTTTCCGATAAGAGCATATGGTCTGATTTTATCTTTGAGTATTATTTTGGCAACAGGTGTGGCTTATTTCTTAGCAAAACAAGATGGCAGATGGCACAATCATATTGTAGATATCGGTATTTATAGTGGTATCGCTGGTATTGTGGGCGCTAGATTGTGGGATGTATTTTTCTTTGATTGGGCGTATTATAGTCATCATTTAAGTGAAATTTTTTATGTATGGCAAGGTGGTATGGCTATTCAAGGTGGTATTGTTTTTGGCGTGGGAGCAGGAATTATTTATGCTAGACGTCATAAAATAGACATCTTAGCACTAGCTGATATCGTAGCCCCAGCAATTATTTTAGGGCAAGCCATTGGTCGTTGTGCCAATTTATTGAATGGCGATGCTTTTGGTGCGCCAACTGATGGCAATTTTGGTATTATTTATCCAGAAACAACGCTTGCTTACCATACGTATGGTGCTCAACCATTATGGCCTGCTGAAGTATGGGAAGGTCAAATTGATTTTGTGATTTTTGCTCTACTATTGATTTTTAGAGCTTTTCCTCATGCCAAAGGTCAAGCTTTTTCTTTATATATAATGTTATATAGTTTAGCTCGCTTTGGCTTGGAATTTTTGCGTGGCGATTATGCTACTCCTGTATTTTTAAGCTTTACATCTGCACAGACAACTAGTTTAGTAGCATTTATTTTAGCGTTGATTTTCTTTATTTATTGTCAGATAACATATTCTGGACAGAAGAAAACAGTCAAATCTAAAATAAATAAAAATAGAATAAAAAATAAAAGAGGATATTAAATATGAAAAAATATCTATATCTTATTTGTTTATTATGCTGTTGTGCATTTGTAAGTAATATACAAGTAGTATCAGCACAGTCATCAGCTCCATATGTAAGAGTGGGATTATTACAAGGAGTACAAGAAGTTGTAATCACAGCAAATGATGATTTTGTGGTCAAAGATGTTGACAATAAAGTAAATTATAAATTTAAAAAGATGAATGAAGTAAATATTCGTCAAAAAGATAGAACTGTTTATGTCAATAAAAAAGGCAAGGAAACTACTACTTTAGTGGTAGCAGTCAAAAATAATGCCCCTGTAATTGTCAATGGCAAACGATATAGAGGAAATTTGATTATTCAACCGCATAAAGCAGGGCTTACAGTGATAAATCGTTTATTGATTGATGAATATTTATATGGTGTCGTACCAGAAGAAATGCCTGCTAGTTGGAATATAGAAGCTTTGAAAGCTCAAGCTGTAGCTGCTAGAACTTTTGCTTTATACGATAAGCTTGATCGAAAACATACAAAAGAAGGTTTTGACGTCTGCGTAACAACAGATTGCCAAGTTTATGGTGGTATGGATTCAGAAGCTGCTACTACGAATAAAGCTATAGATGCTACAAAAGGAGAAGTCATTGTTTATTTAAATCAACCTATATGTTCAGTATTTCATGCAGCTTCAGGTGGTCAAACTGATGACAGTATCAATGTATGGAATGTCAATGTGCCTTATTTGAGAGCAGTAGAAGATAAAGAGGAGCAATCTCCATATCAAAGTTGGGCAGTATCTGTAACAGTAGATAATTTAAGTAAATCTATAAAAAATTCATATAGTGATATTGGTACAATAAAAGAAATAGATTTTAGTGGATTGAAAAAAAATCCAAATAAAGCAAGTAAACCGCAAGTTGTAAAATTTATAGGCAGTAATAAAAAATCTGTGGAATTGACAAAGACACAGCTTCGCAGTTTATTGGGTTTAAAAAGTAGCAATTTTACTATAGAATTAGAAGGTAATAAAAAAGCTAAAGGCGATACTTTAAAAATTGATAAAGATGATAAAAAATTGATTTTTAAAGGCAGTGGTTTTGGTCATCGCTTGGGAATGTCTCAATGGGGGGCAAAATCTTTAGCGGATAAAGGTAAAAAATATCAGCAAATTTTATATCATTATTATAGTGATGTAAATATAAAAGATATGTATAAATAAAAATAAAGGGGATAATATTTAATGCTATTAAATGAGTTTGACTATAATCTTCCAGAAGAATTAATAGCTCAAACACCATGTGCTAAACGTGACCATTCACGCTTGATGGTGTTAAATCGCAAAGAAAAAACTATTGAACATAAACATTTTTATGATATTAAACAGTATTTACGCAAAGGTGATACTTTAGTATTTAATGATACAAAGGTAATGCCTGCTCGTCTTATTGGTCATAGAGCAAAAACAGGTGGTAAAGTTGAGGTATTTTTATTAAAGCGTTTAACAAATACTAATCAATGGGAAGTTTTAGTAAAACCAGGTAAAAAAGCTCAATTAGGTAATATCATTGAATTTAGTGATGAGCTTGCTTGTGAAGTTGTAGGTCATACAGATTTTGGCGGTCGTATTGTAGAATTTAAATTTGATGGTATCTTTGAAGAAATCTTGGATAGATTGGGTGAAACACCACTTCCACCATATATTCATGAAAAATTAGAAGATAAAAATCGCTATCAAACTGTATATGCAAGAGAAGAAGGCTCAGCAGCAGCACCAACAGCAGGTCTTCATTTTACAAAAGAATTATTAGCGGAAATAAAAGAAATGGGTGTAAATTTAGCTTTTGTAACACTTCATGTAGGTCTTGGCACTTTCCGCCCTGTAAATGTAGATAATATTGAAGACCATGTAATGCATAAAGAATTCTACCATATTGAAAAAGAAGCAGCAGATATTATCAATCAAACTAAAGCTAATGGTGGTAGAGTAATCGCTGTAGGTACAACATCTATCCGCACTTTAGAATCAGCTGCTAAAGAAGATGGCTCTATCTCTCCAATAGCAGAAGAAACAGGTATTTTTATTTATCCTGGCTATAAATTTAAAATAGTAGATTCTATTATCACTAATTTCCATTTACCAAAATCAACTTTAATCATGTTAATCAGCGCTTTTGCTGGCAGAGAATATGTACTTTCCGCCTATGAAGAAGCAGTAAAAGAAAAATACCGTTTCTTTAGCTTTGGCGACGCTATGTTTATAGAATAAGATAGTTATTTTTAGGAAAATTTTCTTTTTGGTTCATTTTCTTTTATTTAAAAGAAAAACGAATAAATATATTTATCTTGGAGGCATAATGAAACCTGCAATTACTTATGAACTTATAAAGCAGTGTCCACATACTGGAGCACGTGCTGGTCGTATTCACACACCACATGGTAGTTTTGATACACCTATTTTTATGCCTGTTGGTACTCAGGCTAGTGTTAAGACTTTAGCACCGGAAGAATTAAAAGAAATGGGTGCTGGAATTATTTTAAGTAACAATTATCATTTATTTTTGCGTCCTGGCTCTAAGCTTGTGAAAGAAGCTGGCGGTTTGCATAAATTTATGAATTGGGATAGAGCTATTTTGACAGATAGTGGCGGATTTCAGGTATTTAGCTTAGGTGATTTACGCAAGATATCTGAAGAAGGGGTAACTTTCCGTTCTCATATCGATGGTTCTAAAAAGTTCTTATCTCCAGAGATTGCTACACAATCACAAATGGATTTAGGTGCAGATATAATCATGGCATTTGATGAATGTGTGCCATATCCTGCTGATTTCAAATATACTCGTGAGTCTATGGAGCTTACACTTCGTTGGGCACAGCGTTGTAAAGATACGATGACAAATCCAAATCAAGGTTTATTCGGTATCGTACAAGGTGGTATGTATAAAGATTTACGTATCGAATGTGCTAATCGTTTAGTAGATATGGATTTCCCTGGATATGCTGTTGGTGGTTTAAGTGTTGGTGAACCAAAAGAATTGATGTATGAAATGCTCGATATCACTTTAGAACATTTACCACAGAATAAAGCACGTTATTTGATGGGTGTAGGTACACCGGATTGTTTAGTTGAAGGCGTAATGAGAGGTATAGATATGTTTGACTGTGTATACCCTACTCGTGTAGCTAGAAATGGAACAGCTATGACATGGAATGGTCGTTTAGTAATAAAAAATGCACAGTATGAGCATGATTTCCACCCAATTGATGAACATTGCAATTGCTATACTTGCAGAAATTATTCTAGAGCTTATATTCGTCATTTAGTTCGTGTAAATGAAATCTTTGGTTTACGTTTATTAACAATCCATAATCTTCATTTCTTAATTGACTTTATGAGACAGATGCGTCAATCTATCATGGAAGATAGGTTCCCAGAATTTTATCGCAAATTTACAGCTAATTTCTCATTCAATGCAAAATCTGTGTAAATTTTGAGGAATATTTGTAAATAAATAGAGGTATTATGCTATACTATAGCTAATATAAAATAAATTAATATAATTTTTTATGATGAGGAGAATTTTTTTATGAGTGATTCAATGATGGCAAGTCTTTATTCCTATGGACCAATAGTATTAATGGTAATAATTTTCTATTTCTTACTTTATCGTCCACAGAAAAAACAACAAAAACAACGCAATACAATGATGGATAATTTAAAAGTAGGTCATCGTATTTTAACTATAGGTGGTATCCATGGGGAAATTACTTATATTGATTTAGAAAAATCTGATTTCATTAGAATTAGAATTGCTGATAATGTAGAAATTAAAATCAGCAGTGCTGCTGTAGCTAGAGATTTAACTCAGGAAAAAACAAATGCTAACCCAGCTAACAAATAATAAAAAGGTTCAACGTAAAGAACTTTTAGCAAAAAGAAGAGCGTTAACATTAATCCAGAAAAATGAGTATTCAGCAGTAATTACAAAGAAAATTGTAGAACTTGAGGAATATAAAAATTCTCAGATATGTTTTTTATATGCTTCAATGCCTGATGAATTTCAGACAAAAGAATTAATAACAAATGCTCTCAAGGCAGGCAAACAAATTTGCCTGCCTTATATTACTGATAAAAATATGAAAATAATGCAAGCGACTTTAATAAAATCTTTAGATGAATTAGTTGTAGGTGCATATAATATTTTGACAGTAAAAGAAGAAAATCTAAAAATTGTAAAGCCACAAGATATAGATTTTATTTTAGTGCCTGCTGTAGGACTAGATAAAAAAGGTTATCGACTCGGTATGGGTGGTGGCTATTATGATAGATATTTAGTAAAAGCTATCAACGCTAAAAAAATAGCAGCAGTATATGATTGTCAATTAGTTGATGAAGTAATCAAAGACGATTACGATATCAAAGTAGATATGATTTTGACAGAAAATACTACTATAAAATACAGATAATTATAAGGATATTGGGGGAAGATATTTTGAAACAAAATCCTTTATTGAAATTATTAGCGGTAATTATTGTTATCGTTGGTGTTTTTGCTGCATTTATAGCACCACTAGCTGGCTCAATAAGACAAGGTTTAGACCTTCAAGGTGGTACTCATGTCGTTTTAGAAGGTGTAGATACAGAGCAAGCACAAGTTAATGATGATGCTATGAACCGTGTAGTAAAAATTATGGAAAAACGTGTAAATGAACTTGGTTTGACAGAGCCAATCATTCAGCGTGAAGGCGAACGCCGTATTATCATTGAGCTTCCTGGTGTTAAAGACCCAGATAAAGCTATTGCTGTACTTGGTAAAACAGCTATGCTTGAATTCAAAGATGAAGAAGGCAATACTGTTTTAAGCGGTACAGATTTAAAAGATGCTAGAGAACAAACTACACAAAATAATCAAAATGAAGTAGCTATTGAATTCACAGATGAAGGTGCTCAAAAATTTGCTGATTTAACTTCTGCGAATGTAGGCAGAACAATTGCTATTTTACTTGATGGTGAAGTTTTAACAGCTCCACGTGTTAATGAACCAATTACTGGCGGTAAAGCAGTAATCACAGGTTCTAGAAATCTTGAAGAAGCACATAATTTAGCAGTGCTTTTACGTTCTGGTGCACTTCCTGTAAAAGTTGATATTATAGAAACTCGTACAGTAGGCCCAACACTTGGTCAAGATAGTAAAGATAAAAGCGTATTTGCATTCACTGTTGGTGTAGGTGCGATTTTTGTATTTATGTTACTTTTCTATCGTGTTTCTGGTTTGATTGCAAATTTAAGCTTGATGGCTTATGTAATAATTTTATTATTCGTGCTTAAATTATTAGATGCTACGCTCACGCTTCCAGGGGTGGCGGGTATTATCTTGTCTATCGGTATGGCGGTTGATGCCAACGTACTTATCTTTGAACATTTCAAAGAAGAAGTAAAAGCTGGCAAGACACTTCGCATGGCGATGGATTCAGGTTTTAAACGTGCCTTTACTACAATTTTTGACTCAAACTTAACTACAATTATTGCAGCAGCAGTATTATTCTTCTTTGGTACAGGTCCAATTCGTGGTTTTGCCATTACCTTAGGTCTTGGTGTTGTCATCAGTATGTTTACAGCTATTACATTAACACAGTTTATGCTTAAACATTTGATTGCAGCTAGATTATTCACTGACCCACGTATTTATGGTGTATCTTTAGGTCATAAAGTAAAGGACGGTGACATGAAATAATGGCTAGATTTGATATTATTGGTAAACGCAAGATATGGTATGCAATATCTTCATTATTGATTATTGCCAGCTTGTTTTTCATGGTAACTCGTGGCTTTAATATGGGTATTGACTTTACTGGTGGTACTATCATGGATTTACGCTTTGAAAAGGCTGTAAATATAAATGATGTACGTGCTGTTTTAAATGAATATAATTTGAGCAATAGTACAATTCAGCTTTCTGGAGAATCTAGTTCATCTACAGAATCTGAAAATGTAATGATAAGAACTGTAGATTTAGAAGAACAAGAACGTAAAGAAGTAATGGCTGGTTTAACTGATAAACTAGGTGCATATCAAGTGCTTCGTGAAGAAAAAGTCGGTGCTACAATGGGTACTGAACTTATCATGAATGCTATATATGCTACAATTATTTCATGGTTATTGATCATTGCTTATGTATCTTATCGTTTTGAATTTAAATTCGGTATTTCAGCAGTATTAGGCTTAGTACACAATGTAATTATTGTACTTGGTGCTTTTGCACTTACTCAGCGTCAAATAGATTCTTCATTTGTAGCAGCATTACTTACAATTATCGGTTACTCTATAAATGATACTATCGTTATTTTTGACCGTATCCGCGAAAATTTAAAATTGCATTTTAGAAAAAATGGCGATATTGTAGAACTTGTAAATACAAGTATTTATCAGACTATGACTCGTTCTATTTATACAGTATCTACAGTATTATTCGCTACATTTGCGCTTTATTTCTTTGGCGGAGATACAACAAAAGATTTTGCCTTTGCTTTATTGATAGGTTTCTTCTGCGGTGCATATACATCTATATTCATTGCCAGCCCACTTTGGGTTACATTTAGAAGATATTCTGATAAAAAACGTTTGGCAAAACGCATGGCAGATACAGGTAAATAATAAAAATAAAAGCTAAGATTAATGATGATAAAAACCATTAATCTTAGCTTTTTTAATTGAGTTTGCGAAAATCAAGAGGTGTTATTCCTGTAAATTTTTTAAACATAGCAATAAAATGGCTAGTATCTAAAAAACCTACTAATTGAGAAATCTGTTGAATTTCCATGCGTTGATGAGTTAGTAATAATTCTTTTGCTTTATTGATGCGATAATTTGTCAGATATTTATAGACAGAGCAACCTAAGAATTTAGAGAATAAGCGCGATAAATATTGTGGTGTAACATACACTTGTTGGCTTAATTTTTGTACTGTGATTTCACTAGCATAGGAAGTTTCGATTTCTTTAATTACAGGTAATACATATTTTTGATATAAAGGCTCATTTAGTAAATTGTTGAAATTGACATTATCCATAAAATGCATCAGTAATTTATAGCAGTCGATGGAAAATGAGTTTGCTTCAATAGAAGGATTTTCATATCTATCTGTCATATCACAGATTAATTTTCCGATAGCAATGCCTTGTTCTTTATTGATGAAAATAGCTTTGTGATTTCCTAATATTTGCGGAATAGTGCTTTCAATAATTCCTGTGAAAGTTATAAAAGATGTTATCCATTGTTTAGTTTTACCGCTGTATGAATGTGGTGTAAAAGGTGCGATTAAAATACCTTCGCCTTCATTTAATGTATATTGTTTTTGTTGGATATCTACTACACCACAGCCTGTTTCTGTCTGTAAATAATGATATAATGGATATCCTTTTGGACGATAGACAGGTGGTTGTTCCCAATGATTTCCTATAGTATCAAAAATAAATGGTTCACGTAAAATTGTTTTTCTGATTTTTAGAGGCATAAAATCACCTGTTTCAAAATGTTATATTATTTAGTTTAACATATTACATATTTTTCTGTCTATTTGTATATAATATAAATAAGTTCTAATTCGAAATTTATTATATTTTTTATAATTCTGAAATATTTTATATATTTTAAAGCAAACGTTTACATACTGAGCATTTAGTAAAAGTATTTTGAATTATTGAGATAATATAATAATTTATTTAAATTAGATGCAAGGTTTTTTAATACTTATATAGAAATAACAAAGTAATAAGAATTTTTAGGAGGATATTTTATGGAACAAAAAATTTTCGACATAAGTAAATTGGCAGACTCAACATATTTTGCAGATAATCGTCTACCTGCACATAGCGATCATCATTATTATGCTAATGAAGAAGAAATGCTCAATGAAGAAATGTCCATGCGTCAATCTTTAAATGGATTATGGTATTTCTCTTATGCAAAAAATTTAGCATCTCGTATTGAAGGTTTTGAAAAAGCAGATTATAACTGCAAAATTTGGGATACAATTCGTGTTCCAGCACATATTCAAATGGAAGGTTACGGCAAACCTCAATATACAAATGTAGCTTATCCTTGGGACGGTCATGAAGAATTAAACGAAGGCGAAATTCCTACAGAAAATAATCCAATCGCATCTTATGTAAAATATTTTACAGTGCCACAAGGCTGGAATGAAGTATTTGTATCTTTCCAGGGCGTAGATAGTGCAATGGCTTTATGGCTCAATGGCAAATTTGTAGGTTATAGCGAAGATAGCTGTACACCATCAGAATTTGATTTAACACCTTATCTCGTTAAAGGCGAAAATAAATTAGCAGTACAGGTTTATCGTTTCAGCTCTGCTAGCTGGCTTGAAGACCAAGATTTCTGGCGCTTTAGCGGTATTTATCGCGATGTATATCTTTATACAAAACCACAAGTTCATGTTGATGATTTATTCATTCATGCAACTCCTTGCAATGATTATAAAGATGGTAAATTATCTATTGATTTCAAATGGAATAATGAAAATGCTAAAAAATTAGCAGTTAAATTAGTAGATAATGAAGAAAATGTAGTAATTGATACAGTTCAAGAAATTACAGGTGCTACAAGCGTATTTACAGCAGATGTTGAAAACGTAAAACTTTGGAGTGCAGAATATCCAAATCTTTATAAAGCTACTTTCACTGTAAAAGATGAAAATGATAATGTAGTAGAAATCATTCCACAAAACATTGGTTTTAGAGAATTTAAAATGGACGGCAATATCATGAAAATCAATGGTAAACGCATTGTATTTAAAGGTGTTAACCGCCATGAATTCGATTGTTACTATGGTCGTGCTATTCCTGAAAGTAAAATCGCTCATGATTTAGATATTATGAAATTAAATAATATCAATGCTATCAGAACATCTCACTATCCAAATAACAGTAAATTATATGAACTTTGCGATATCTATGGTTTCTATGTAATTGATGAAACAAATATGGAAACACATGGTTCTTGGCAAATTCGCGGAAGTGTACGCTGTGATAAAAACACTGTACCAAATGATCATCCACATTGGCATGAAGCTGTATTGGATAGAGCAAAATCCATGCTTGAACGTGATAAAAACCATGCTAGTATCATTATTTGGTCTTGTGGTAATGAATCTTATGGTGGTAAAAATATCTATGATATGTCTGAATACTTCCGTAAAGCTGACCCATCTCGTTTAGTTCACTATGAAAGCATTTGCTGGGACCGCGTTAATGAAGCAAGCGGAAAAATGGTATTGGTGGCTATGCCTGATGAACGTCGTTATGATGGCACAAGCGACATGGAAAGCCAGATGTATACAAAAGTAGCACAGATAAAAGAATTCTTATCTAAATATAGAGAAAAACCATTTATTTGCTGTGAATATACTCATTCTATGGGTAACAGTAATGGTGGTATGCATAAATACACTGATTTAACTGATGAAGAACCATTATATCAAGGCGGATTTATTTGGGACTTTGCAGACCAAGCTATCTGGACCAGAGATTTATATGGCAATGATGTAATGAATTATGGTGGCGATTTTGGCGATAGACCATGTGATTATAACTTCTCTGGTAATGGTATCGTATTTGCAGACCATGCACCAACTTCTAAATTACAAGAAGTTAAATTCAATTATCAAAACTTCACACTCGTTCCAAGTGAAACTAGTGTAAAAATCATCAATAAATCTTTATTCACAAATACAAGTGATTATGATTTAATTATTGTTTTAGCTAAAAATGGTAAAAATGTTTGGCAGAAAAAATTAACTGCTGATATCAATGCAGGTCAAACAGGTGAAGTGGCTTATACATTACCTACATTTGGCGCAGGTGAATATGTAGTTACAGCTTCTTTAGTATTAAAACAAGCAACTATTTGGGCAAATTGTGGTCATGAAGTAGCTTTCGGTCAATATGTATTCACAAAAGAAGGCAAAGCAGATAAAAAAGCAGTAGCTCCAATTAAAGTCGTTAAATCCGATTTCAATATTGGCGTAAAAGGCGAAGGCTTCAGCGTTATGTTCTCTGCTGATAGAAAAATGCTTACTTCTTATAAATATAATGGTGTAGAACTCATTGAAGAATTCCCTAAAATGAATTTCTGGAGAGCACCTATCGACAATGATAATGGTTGCGGTATGCCATTTGATACAGCTCAATGGAAATTAGCAAGTATGTACACTAAATGTGTAGATATGCAAGTATCTGAAAATGGTACTGAATCTGCAACTGTAAAATATACTTATGAACTCGCAACAAGACCAGTAGCTCATGTAGTAGTAACTTATACTGTTACAGGTGATGGCGTTGTTAAAGTTGATATGGATTACAAAAAAGTAGAAGGTCTTCCTGCTATTCCTGATTTTGGTATGCTCTTTACACTTCCAGTTGATTATGACCAAATCAAATACTATGGTTTAGGTCCATGTGATAATTATATCGACCGTAAAGAAGGTGGCAAATTAGGCATCTTCACTACTACAACACAAGATGAAATCCAGCCATATTTAGTACCACAAGAATGTGGAAACCACTGTGATGTTCGTTGGTTTGAAGTAACAGATAGACGTGGTAGAGGTGTTAGAATTTCCTCTGCAACTCCATTTGAAGCTTCCGCTCTTCCATATAATCCACATGAACTTGAAAATGCTAGACATCATTATGATTTAGCTAGACCACATCATACAGTTCTCAGAGCTTCTGCTGGTATGTACGGTGTTGGCGGTGATGATTCTTGGGGTGCACCTACTCTTGATGAATATATTACAAAAAATGAAGATAAACACTTCTCCTTTGAATTTAAAGGTATTTAATAAAATCTAAATAAAAAAAGACGATATCTTGATGAAAAATCATCTTGATATCGTCTTTTTCTTTTAGTTAGATTTCTTGATAAATTTGTGGCTATGAGTCGTTATATATACGCCTAAAATAATAAAGATACCACTTAAAATTTTTTGCAGAGTAATCGGTTCATTCAAGGTAAAATATGCAGAAATAATACCTACTACAGGTAATAAATTCAAAAATATAGCAGAATTACTAGCTCCTACTTTTTTAGTGCCTAAATTCCAGCAAATCATAGCAGTTATACCGCCACCTAAAATGATAAATAAGAATGAATAAATACCAAGAGTGGATAATGGCACTATTTGTAAGCCTACACTATAGTGGGCAAATAGTGCTGTTAAAATAGAGCCGAACAATCCAGACCAAGCAGTGGCTGATAATACTGATATTTTTTTGAGTATAGGAATACTAAGTAAAATATATATGACCCAAGCTACTTCACCGATGAAGAAATAAATATCTCCTTTGTTAAAATTCATTTGGGTAAATGTGGAAAGCGTACCTCCACTCAATAGGTATAAGGTACCAAAAAAAGAAATTATTATACCTATTATTTGAATTAAATTTAAGCGTTCATTAAGAAAAATTCTAGCTAAAATAACAGTGATGACAGGAGCTGTAGTACTGATTAATGTCATATTACCAACAGAGGAATATTGCAGTCCTGTGAATTGAATACCATTACTTACTGTAATACCAAAAAAGCCCATTAAACATAAAGTTAATAGACATTTTTTTGGTGGTAAAAAATTTTTTTCATTTGTTATTTTCATGATAATGAATAAGATTATACTGACAATAAGAAATCTAAGAGGAATTATCGTTAAGATATTCATTTCTTGCGTTACTATTTTTATAGTAACAGGTTGAAATCCCCATAGAAGACAAGCGATAATTAGAAAACTATAAGCTTTGTGTTGCATTTTTCACCTAAATTAAATCATATTTGTCCTTTGTTTCTTCTAGTATCATATCGCGTCTTGTTTTTGATTCAACAAAATAATCATGAATGGCTTGGCGGTCTTTTTTGGCAATAGAAGTGATTACTCCGCTTAGTAGTGATTGAAGTTGTGATAGATGTTCGATAATAGGCTCACTGTTAGAGATACATATATCTGCCCACATATCAGCATTAGAGGAAGCAATGCGCGTAGTATCTTTAAATCCACCACCAGCAAGAGTGATGCAAGATTCTAAATCGTTAGGGTTTTTATCTAAAAGATTAACTAGTGCAGCTGCTGTAATATGAGGAATATGACTGATGATAGAAGCACATCTGTCATGTTCTTCTAAAGTTAGAGTTGTAATATTAGCATTAGTTAATTTTATTAGATTGACGATTTTTTCAACTACTTTGGCTGGAGCACCTGTATCTTTGACGATTACATAACATTTATTATTAAATAAATCTTTATGAGCAGCTGTTACACCGCTTTTTTCACGTCCTGTCATAGGATGACCAGCTACATAATAAATATTTTCAGGAAGTAAATCCATGATTTGTTTGGCAATGAAGGATTTTGTACTGCCTGCATCTGTTAAAATTGCACCTGGTTTTAAATGTGGTAATATTTTTTTTACTAAAGGTACAATTTGTAGTACAGGAGTGCTGAGGTAAATAATATCAGCACCTTGTACACATTCTATTGGGTCTAAAAAACCTTCATCAATTGCCTTTAAAGCTTTTGCTTCATGTAAAGATTTTTCAGTGCGAGTATTACCAGTGATGAAGATATCATCTTGTAATTTATCTTTTAATGCCATACCGAAAGCACCACCGATAAGACCTACACCTAAAATGGCTAAATGTAATTTTGGTGTTTTTTCTGTATTCATAATGTTTTCCCCATCATTTGTGCAATCTGACGAACTTCCTGCATAACAACTGCAAAATTATCTGGTTTAAGTGATTGGTCGCCATCGCTTAGAGCTACTTCAGGATGTGGATGTACTTCAATCATTAAGCCATCAGCACCAGCAGCGATAGCAGCACGAGCCATAGGGCGAACCATTTGCCAACGACCAGTACCATGACTTGGGTCTACGATGATAGGCAAATGAGATAATTCTTTAACAGCAGCTACAGCACTTAAATCTAAAGTATTACGAGTGAATGTTTCATATGTTCTAATACCACGTTCGCAAAGTACGATATTGTAATTACCACCGCTAGCGATGTATTCTGCAGCATTTAACCATTCACTAATTGTAGCACTAAGACCGCGTTTTAAAAGTACAGGTTTATTTGTATGACCTACTTCTTTTAATAATTGGAAGTTTTGCATATTGCGAGCACCGATTTGAAGCATATCAGCGTATTTGCAAATCATATCTAAATCGTTGATATTTACGATTTCAGTTACAACATTAAGACCTACTTCATCAGCTACTTCACGAAGCATTTTTAAACCTTCTTCAGCTAATCCTTGGAAATCATATGGAGAAGTACGAGGTTTAAATGCACCACCGCGTAAAAATTGTGCGCCACAAGCTTTTACAGCTTTAGCAGCTTCAAGCAATTGTTCTTTGCTTTCAACAGCACAAGGGCCAGACATGATAGCGAGATGACCACCACCAATTTTAACACCATTTACATCAATAATGCTATCCTCTTTTTTAAAATCACGGCTTACTAATTTATATTTTTCAGTGATGGAAACAGTTTTTTCTACACCACCAAAACTATTCATTTGTAGTGTAGCAATTTTTTTCTTATCACCAATAACACCTACGATAGTACGAGAAGAACCTTGAGAAAGGTGAAAATTTAAACCTGCATCAGTAATTTTATTTTTTACAGCCTCTAATTCAGCAGTTGTAGCCTCTGGTTTCATAACGATAATCATAATATATATTCCTCCTAAATTGCTAAGTAATTGAGTAGTTTTATTATTTAAAAATAAATGCAAAAAAGCTCGTCCCTAAAATAGGGACGAGCTGTAATTAACCCGTGGTACCACCCTTCTTGCTATTAGCAAGCCACTTTATTCAGGTACTAACATACCCTAGCCTATGATAACGGTGGCATTCCGACTAAGCCTACTAAATAAATGTTCAGCCAGTAGCTCACAGGTGTATTTCTATTTGCTATATTATTATGTCGCACCAAACCATAACTCTCTGAAAACTTCACAAATATACTTTTCCTGTTCATTGCATTTGTCTTTGTCTAATACTATAAACATAAAATCTTTTTTTGTCAATACTATTTTTATAAAGATGATTTTATAATTGTATAGTTGTAAATAGTATACTTTTTATTATCTATTCGTGTTTATAATTAAAATAAAAGTCTTCTTTTTTAGATAAATTATTGTTGATTAATTTTAAGATTTTTCTTAAAATGGAAATAAATACTTTTATAATAAGGAGATTTCTATGAAAAATATTATTTTTGATATTGATGGTACTTTGTGGGATTCTACTGATGTAGTAGCTGAAAGTTGGAATGAAGCTATTTGGGAAAAAGCAGGAATTAAAGCAAATTTAGATGGCGATAAATTAAAAAAATTATTCGGTAAAACCATGGATGAAATTGGTAGACTTATGTTGCCTACTTTAGATGATGAAAAACGTGCTGAAGTTTGTCAAGCTTGTTATGATTATGAAGATGCTTATTTAGAAAAACATTCAGGTGTTTTTTATGATGGTGTTATTGATACTTTAAATGAATTAGCGAAAGATTATAATTTATATGTCGTAAGCAATTGTCAGGTAGGTTATATCGAAACAACTTTAAGATATGCAAATATTACAGATAAAGTAAAAGACCATTTATGTTATGGTGATACAGGATTGCATAAGGGCGAAACTATTAAATTATTGATGAAAAAAAATAATATAGATGAAGCTATTTATGTAGGAGATACACAAGGCGATTTTGAAGCTTGCGAAATGGCAAACATTCCTATGATTTTTGCAAGTTATGGTTTTGGTAAAGTGGAAAATCCGGCTTATACAATCAATGATATTAAAGAATTACCATTATTAATGGCAAAAATAAATACAAAATAAAATAAACCCCTAGTAAATTTTATTACTAGGGGTAATTTTTATACTAAGCTCTTTTTTGAAGATTTTCTTTTAATAATTTATCACCAGCGATACCAGGACGAGTCATTTCACTTGGAGATAAGATAATATCTAATTCTTCTTCAGTTAATAGATTTTTACTTAAGATGATTTCACGTACAGGTTTATTAGTTTGATAAGCTTCTTTAGCGATCATAGAAGCATTTTCATAGCCAATATGAGGAAGTAATGCTGTGATTGTACCAACACTATGATTGAGCCAAGTGTAGCATTGTTCTTTATTAGCTTCTAAATCGATTAAGAGATTATCAACAAAAGTATTAACAGCATTTGTCATATATTTTAAGGAATTAAAGATGTTAAATGCAATTACAGGTTCCATAACATTTAATTCAAATTGACCATTTTCAACAGCAAGGCAGATAGCAGTATCATTGCCGATGATTTGGTAGCAAGTCTGATTTAAAACTTCAGCGATAACAGGATTTACTTTTCCTGGCATGATGGAAGAACCTGGTTGACGAGCTGGTAATTTTAATTCATTTAAACCGCAACGAGGGCCAGAAGCCATTAAACGGAAATCATTTGCTATTTTTATGAGCATAAGTGCTGTATTTTTTAAAGCAGAAGACATATCAGCAAATCCATCTGTATTATTAGTAGCATCAATTAAATTTTCAGCTACATGGAAATCTTCTTCAGCTAATACAGATAAAATTTTAGCAACTTCAGGAATGTAGTTAGGTTCAGCATTTAATCCAGTGCCGATAGCTGTTCCGCCCATGTTGATATAGTGTAAATTGATTAAAGCATGTTCAATACGACGTAAACCGCGATTTACACCAGAAGCATAAGCAGACATTTCCTGCCCTAAAGTAATAGGCACAGCATCTTGGAGATGTGTTCTACCCATTTTGAGAATATCTTTAAATTCTTGAGCTTTACGTTCTAATTCCCAAGATAAACGTTTTAAAGCAATTTTTAATTTACGAGATTTTAAAATAATACATAATTTTATAGCTGTAGGAAATGCATCATTTGTAGATTGAGCCATATTAGCATGATTATTTGGAGAAATAATATCATAACGTCCTTTTTTCTCTCCAATAATTTCTAAGGCACGATTACAAAGTACTTCATTCATATTCATATTGATGGAAGTACCAGCACCACCTTGAATAGGGTCAACAATGAAATTATCATGTAATTTTCCATCAATAATTTCATCAGCAGCTGCTATTAAAGCTTTTGCAATTTTACTGTCAAGACGAGCTGTTTTTAAATTTGCCATAGCAGCAGCTTTTTTTACCATAGCAAGTGCGATGATAAAATCGGAATCTAGTTTTTGTCCAGTGATGTTAAAATTATGAGAACCTCTAAGACTTTGTACACCATAATAAGCATTATCAGGAACTTCAAGTTCACCTAAAAAATCATGTTCTATACGCATTTAAATCGCCTCCGCGAAAATTTATCTTCTTTACATGTACATTGTATCATGTATACAATGTACATGTAAAGACAAAAATAAATTTTCTTAAAATTATTTTTAATAAGTAGTTATAAACTACTTATTTACTTTTTTATTATTGATTAAGGTATGATTAAATCTTTAATTACAAAGAAATATAGAGGAAATATTATGAGTAAGAAGATGATTGTCGTGGAGAGAAATGAAGAAATAGCGATGTTTACATTTAATTTATATATGCTACAAGCAAGTACAGCATTGATTGCAGTTGGAGCAGAAAAAGCGATAATCATACTGCCAATTAAAATAGGGTCGTTGAAAAGATAGATTACAACAAAATAAGCGATTAAAGGAAGTACAACGAATTTTACTACAATGATATCGCTTGTTTTGCGTAAAAAATATTTGGCTTTATCAAATCTAGTGATATAACCAACAGGAAATAGACCTGCCCAAGCACCTATATGTACTAAATAATTAAAAATATCATAACCAATTTGTGGTGTAGGGATATTTTTTAAAGCTAAACAAAAACCGATAATCATTGCTAAAACTGGTAATTGATTGAGATTGAATAATAATTTGCGAATGCTGATTTGATTTTTTTGATGATGTCTACGGCTAGCTTTTGAATGATAATAATTGGCTAAAGGAAAGCATACGCTTAATGTAAATAAAGTTTGGAACATGGCTACAATTTGAAGATAGGCAAAGCCTTGAATACCATAAACTATAAAAGCACATAGACCAGATAAAGTACCAATATTAGATAGCATAGATGCCATCATATAAGCACCGCGGTCATTTAGATTTTTATAACTAGAAGCAAATGTATATTTGGCAATCAATCCAGGAATAATGCAGGCTAAAAAACCAAATAAAGGAAGCCATAATAAATCTGTGCTTATTTTTAAAGTCCAAAAGCTTAAAAAAGATAAGATGGAAACGACTAAACGAATATTGATTTTTATAAGTTTATTACAAAAATCTTGTGTGATTACTTGATAGCGATAACATAAATAACCGGCAACAAGTGGAGCAATTAAATCTGTAAATACAAATAGAAAGCGAAGTTGAGCCTCGTCCAAAATAAAATCCTCCTTAGAAAAAGAGACCAGATATTATCTGGTCTCTATAAAAAATTAATATTCATAATCATAAATATTGTTTTCTGCAGAAATATCATTATTTGAAGATGAAGTATTTGTATTATAATCTGTACTACTGGAAGAATAATTGTTTTCTGTAGTTGTAGATGTAGAAGTATTAACATCTGAATTAGATGAAGTATCTGTTGAGCTAGAGTTGGATTCTTCTTCAGTAATTGGCGGTGTATTTACTTTGAAATTATCATCTAAATTTGTTTGAATAGCATAGATATTAGTTGCTGTTTTAGTTTGAATATAGGATTCTGTACCTGTAGGTAAGTCGATATCTTTACCATTGACGAAAATTCCGCCGACAATACCTATTGGTCCTAAAAGAGCAATACCTGCTATACTTGCACCAGCAGCCATAGCTAAGTTTTCAATTTCTTTTTTTGCTTTATCACCTAAAGTTGTTTGAATATATGTTCCATCAAATGCTTGAATTTGTTGGAAGTCTACATCAATTTCACCATTGCGACCGAAGTTTCTAGCGCTTTTTACTTTAGTGACAACACCTTCACCAGGAGCACCTGCTGCAATGATTAATTGACCATTATAAATAACATCTTCAGCTGCTTGGAATTTTACTTTATCACCAACTTTAGAAGTTTCTGTATTGAGTGGTGTAACTAATTTTATTTTAACTAATGTATCTACAGGAATAGTAGTGGCTACAAGTGGTGTTTTAGTATCTGAATTGCCATAAGCAAGCATAGCCAAATCATTCATACGTTTTTGTAATGTACCAGTTATTGGTTTACCATAGATTTGAGTTTCTAATGTAGTTAATCTATCAGTAATAGATTTTATGGAAACATGGCGACTTAAAAACCATTCAATACCATTCATTTGTGTGATAGCAGAAGGACGAACGCTATTATCAAACATAGTGGAATATAATGTATTTATACGGTCGCTAAGCGCTGTTTTAGAACTAGATGTTTTACCATAAAAATCTGTTTCTAGGCGACTAATTCTATCTAATAGGGCACCTGTTTGCTCTTGTCCATATACAGATTGCTCAACTAATAATAATTTTGATTGGAGATTAGTAGAGTCTAAGACATTATAATTATAAGATGGAGGCTGAGCTGTATTTGTACTATTTAAACTGCCAGCTAGAGCAGGAGTTCCAGATGTAAATAGTAAAGAAATACATAATCCTGTAGAAATAGCTTTTTTTAAGGACATACAAACCCTTCTTTCTAATGTTTATTTTAAATTTTACTGAGTTGCATTTGACGATTGACAAAATATACTGGTTGTAAATTTAATCTATCAAGTAATGCATAAGCTTCTTTAAAGGCAAAACCTATATTTTCTGGTTTATGTGCATCAGAGCCTATACTTACATATTTACCACCAAGCATAGCATAGCGTTCATATAATTTTAATAAAATAGATATATTATTAGAGTTATCAAAACGTCTAGTATTTAGTTCAGGCACAATACCTTTGTCAATGATTGTCTGCCAAAGAGTATCAATAGTGTCATGGAATTCTTCATAGCAAATATCTTTTTTGGCATATGAAGCATAACGACAAATATAATCTACATGACCTAGTATATTAGCGAAATCATGTTGTTTGATTAATTTTATCATTGTGTTTAAATAGTTTAGATATACAGTATGCTTATCTTCAGTATAACAGGATTCATAAAATAAATCTTTACCATCTAATAAATGCAATGAGCAAATAACTTGGTCAAAAGGAGCACTTTCGACAAATTTTTTACTTTGAATGAGAGTATGTTCTTGCATACCAACTTCTACACCTAAATAAAGTGTTTTTGATTGGTAGCTAGAATATTCTTGAAAATATTGTTGGGGGTTAAACTCATAGATATCATCACCAGGAAAATCATAATCTAAATGTTCTGTGAGTACTAAGCCTATATTTTGTTGTTTAGCACTTAAGATGGCATCTTCGATAGACATTTTAGAGTCAGCAGAAAATTTTGTATGCAGATGAGTATCAAAAAGCATAAAAATCACCCTTTATAATTTATTATTTTTGAATAGCTTCACTTAAAGCTCTAGATAATTGATCAGGGCAAGAAGTAGGACGCATACCACAATGTATACCTTGACATTTATCAATGACATTTTGAGCAGATTGACCTTCGATTAACTTGCTGATACCTTGAAGATTTCCGTTACAACCACCGATGAACTCTACATCATGAATGATATTGTTTTCATCAAGGCTGAAATTTATAAGTTTTGAACAAGTACCAGAAGTTGTATAAGAAAATTTTTTCATAGAAAATCACAATCCTTTATTTTATAGTATATATATTGTTTATTATTATTTGTATTATTATAAAATGACAATTCGTTATTTGTAAATAATTTCTTGATATTTAGATATAAATAAGGCAAAATATACTAAGTATAAATAAATTTGTGAGCGATTTTATATATAGAGGTGTAAATATTAATGAAAGTTGCAATGATAGGAACAGGTTATGTAGGACTTGTTACAGGAACTTGTTTTGCCGCTACAGGAAATAATGTTATTTGCGTTGATGTGGCAGAGCAAAAAATTGAAAATTTGAAAAAGGGAATAATTCCTATATATGAGCCAGGTCTAGAACAAATGGTAAAATCAGCTCAACAGCGAGGCAATTTGAAATTCACAACTGATATAAAAGAAGCTTTAAAAGAAAGTGATATTTGTTTTATTGCAGTGGGAACACCTATGGGCGAAGATGGCAGTGCTGATTTACAATATGTGATGAATGCAGCACGTGAAATCGGTCAATATATGATTCATGATATGTATATCGTGGATAAATCAACAGTACCAGTGGGGACTGGAGATAAAGTAAAAGCTGTAATTCAAGAAGAATTAGATAAACGCGGTAGTGATTTAAAATTTGATGTTATATCTAATCCTGAATTTTTAAAAGAAGGTAATGCTTGCCAAGATTTTATGCACCCAGATAGAGTGGTTATTGGCTCTGAAAATGCAAAATCAATAGAAGTTATGCAAGAATTATATGAACCATTTATTCGTTCTAGTGAATTTTTCGTAACTATGGATATCAAAAGTGCAGAACTCACAAAATACGCTGCAAATGCTATGCTTGCTACTAAGATTTCTTTTATCAATGAAATCGCTAATATCAGTGAACGCGTAGGAGCTGATATCAATAAAGTAAGACGAGGCATCGCAAGTGATTCTCGCATTGGGTATAGTTTCTTAAATCCAGGTTGTGGTTATGGTGGAAGTTGTTTCCCTAAAGATGTAAAAGCTTTGATTAAAACAAGTAAAGAACATGATTATGAACCAGAATTATTATCATCTGTAGAAAATGTAAATTCTCGTCAAAAGATGGTATTAGTGCATAGTATCACAGAAGTTTTAGGTGAAGATTTAAGTGATAAAAAAATTGCAATCTGGGGATTAGCTTTTAAACCTGGAACAGATGATATGAGAGAAGCTCCATCAATTAGATTGATTGAAGAATTGAAACAACGTGGAGCAAAAGTACAAGCATATGACCCTCAAGCTATGAATATGGCAAAATCTTTTTATCTTAAAGATGTAGAAGTAGATTATATAAATAATAAATATGATGCTCTAAATGATGTGGATGCTTTAGTGATTGTTACTGAATGGAAAGAATTCCAAAGTCCAGATTTCATGGAAATTGCTACAAGAATGAAGGGCAATGATATTTTTGATGGACGAAATATTTATAAAGCAAAAACAGTAAAAAGTCATGGCTTAAATTATTATCAAATTGGTGTACGAAAATAAATATTATGTTAAAATAAAAGTAGCTACTAAATTGATTAATTTAGTAGCTACAATATTTTTATTTAACTGTATTGATAATAAGAGCTGTGAATTCTAGATTTTCAGAAGAAGATGTGTTTTCGATGCCATGACCTTCTCCATCTGGACAGAAGACAACATCACCAGCTTTAACTTCAATAATATTTCCGTTATCACTGTAAAGACCACTGCCTTTAGTGATATAATAAGCTTCGCCATTACCGTGATGTTCATGATAGCCTAAAGAACAATTTGGCTCTAAAGTAACATGAGCGAACATACCGCATTGTTCTTTTAATTCGTTTTTAGTGAGTAAATGTTCAATAATGATATGACCTTTACCACCATTTGCTTTTTCTTTGCGGACAATTTCATGTTCTGTGAAAATCATAGTAAAACCCTCCAAAAATAAAATATTATTTATTAATATTTTATCATAGATTAAAAAAAATTGTGACAATTTATTAGAAAAGAAAGGAATTTTATGATTGAGTTTTTAAAATTTGGTGCTAGTTGGGTATTACCGCCAGGTATATTTTTTGTTTTATTTTTATTTATAGCTTATTGTTGTAAAAAAAGAAAACAAACAAGACTAGCAATAGCTATTACATTTGTTACATTTATTTTTTATTTAGCATCAACTTCTTATGTAGCAAGTATGTTAATTGGTAGATTAGAAGATGCTTATGACCCACCAAAACATTTACCTAATGCAGATGTAATTATTGTTTTAGGTGGTGGAGCTACAGGCGATACACCAGATGTTACTGGAACAGGGACTTTATGCAGTATACCAGCAAATCGATTACTTACAGCTGTTCGCTTACAGAAGAAATTAGGTATACCAATTATTGTATCTGGTGGACAAATTTATGAAGATAGTGGTAGAGAAGCAGATATTGCCAGACGCATTTTGAAAGAACTCGGTGTATCTGAAGATATGATTTTATTAGAAAATCGTAGCTTAAATACAACACAAAATGCAGAGTATAGTACTAATATTTTAAAATCAAGAAAGTATAAACAGCCTTTACTTGTAACATCAGCTTTTCATATGGAAAGAGCAGTTGTTAATTTTAATAAATTAGGTGTAGATGTAATACCATATCCTTGCGATTATATGGTGAATAAAGAAAAAGTTTTTCACTATAATCGCTTAGCACCATCATCGCAGGCTTTAGAATTTACAGCAATTTATCTGCAAGAAAATTTACGAACTTTTGTAACTAAATATATAGAATAGATAGCTATAATCCATTTGAAATTTTTCAAATGGATTGATACATAAGGACGGTGATATTATGGTAAAAGATTTAACTACAGGTAGCCCTGCCAAATTAATTTTGATGTTTACTTTGCCACTTATTGTAGGTAATGTATTTCAACAATTATATTTATTAAGTGATACTTTAATTGTAGGTCGTTTACTCGGTGTAAGTGCATTAGCAGCTGTAGGTTGTAGTGGCTGTTTGATGTTCTTTATGATTGGATTTGTAATAGGTTTTACAGCTGGATTATCTATTTGCACAGGACAGCGCTTTGGGGCAAAAGATGAAGAAGGAATGAAAAAAAGTGCAGCAGCTTGTGTAGTTTTGAGTGCTATTACAACTGTTATTGTAACTATTTTTGGCGTGATAATGGTTCGCCCTGCACTTATTTTTTTACAGACACCACCAGAAGTATTGGATATGGCATGTACTTTTTTAACTGTAATTTTTTTAGGAATTGTAGCTACAATGATGTTTAATATGTCTTCTAATTTAATTCGCGCTTTAGGAGATAGTAAGACACCACTTTATTTTTTAATTTTAGGTTGTGTATTAAACATCATTTTAGAAGTAGTTTTTATCGGTGTATTTAACTGGGGTATTCAAGGTGCAGGTTTTGCCACTGTATTAGCACAATTAATCAATGGCGGTTGTTGTGTATATTATATTAAAAAGAAAATACCTCTATTACATTTTGAATTAAAAGATTTAAAGATTTCTAAACAGATAGCTATACAACATTTGAAAGTAGCACTTCCTATGGGATTTCAGGCTTCTATCATCGCTATCGGTGCTATTATCTTGCAAGTTCCTTTGAATAATTTAGGTGAAGTCGCTGTAGCAGCATATGCAGCAGCTCAAAAAATAGATATGATAGCTGTTATGCCACTTATGTCCTTTGGTATGGCAATGGCAGCTTATACAGCTCAAAATTATGGTGCAGGTCGCATGGATAGAATAAAGACTGGCGTTAATAAATGTATTTTAATGTCAGGTGGTTTTAGTATTTTAGCAGGAATGATGAATATTTGTTTAGGTCCAATTTTGATTAGATTATTTGTGGGTGATGGGCAAGAACAAGTAGTGGAATATGGTCATGTTTATTTGATTGTAAATGGTTCATGCTATTTAATTTTATCTTTATTATTTATTTATCGTTATACATTGCAAGGTTTGGGACAAAGCATTATTCCTACTTTTGCAGGTATCATGGAATTGGTGATGAGAGCAGCAGCTGGTCTATTTTTAGTTGATGCATTTGGTTATATCGGTGCATGTTGGGCAAATCCTATGGCATGGATTGGTTCATGTGTGCCACTTATGATAACTTTTTATATTACAAGAAAATCTTTGTTGAAAAAGTATTATGAGCACAAATTATCAGTTTGATTTGCATAAGAAAAAGTTTTCTATATTCTTTTATATTTATATAAACTGAAAAGAAAATAAAAAGAGATTGCCAATTTTGATAAATAATAATATTATATTTATAGATTTATAAATTTATTGAGGTGAAAAATATGGAATTAAAATCATCAGCATTCAAAGCATATGATATTCGTGGAAAATTCCCAGAAGAAGTTAATGAAGAATTAGCTTATAGAATTGGTCGTGTATTTCCAACATTATTTAATGCTAAAAGAGTTGCAGTAGGTCATGACATCAGACTTTCTGGTCCAGATATTCAAAAAGCTTTAGAACTCGGTCTTACTGAAATGGGTTGTGAAGTTGTAGATATCGGTCAGTGTGGTACTGAAATGATTTATTTTGCAACAGCTCATCTTGGTTTAGATGGCGGTATCATGATTACTGCTAGTCATAATCCAAAAGAATATAATGGTTTAAAATTAGTTCGTAAAGAAGCTCGTCCTATCAGTGGCGATACTGGTCTTAAAGATATTGAAGCTAAAGTTATGGATGGTGAACTTGGTACACCAGCAGAAGTACCTGCAAAAGTTATTGAAGTTGATATTATGAAAGATTATATCGACCATTTATTAACTTATGTAGATATGAGTGCTTTAAAACCATTAAAAATTGTTGTAAACTCTGGTAATGGTGCAGCTGGCCCAGCTATTGATGAACTCGAAAAACGCTTACCATTCAACTTTATAAAAGTAAATAACAATCCAGATGGTACATTCCCTAATGGCGTACCAAATCCATTATTAATGGAAAACCGCGAAGCTACTGCAAAAGTTGTTCGTGAAGAAAAAGCAGATTTAGGTGTTGCTTTTGATGGTGACTTTGACCGTTGCTTTATTTTCGATGAAAATGGCGACATGATTGAAGGTTACTATATCGTTGGTTTCTTAGCAAAAGCATTTTTAAATAAAAATCCTGGTGCTAAAATCATCTATGACCCACGCCTCACTTGGAACACAATTGAACTTGTTGAAGAAGCTGGCGGTGTACCTGTTATGTGTAAGAGCGGTCATGCATTTATTAAAGATTGCATGCGTAAAGAAGATGCTGTTTATGGCGGCGAAATGTCTGCACATAACTACTTCAAAGATTTCTCCTTCTGCGATAGCGGTATGATTACATGGCTTTTAGTTGCTGAATTATTATGCCAGGCTGAAGGTAAAATGTCTGAAATGCTCAAAGAACGCATGGAACGTTATCCAATCAGCGGTGAAATCAATAGCACAGTAGCAGATGCAAAAGCTGTTATGGCTGCAATTGAAGAAAAATATGGTTCTACTGGCGAAGTTTGCAAAATGGACGGTTTCAGTGTAGATTATCCTGAATGGAGATTCAATGTTCGTATTTCCAACACTGAACCAGTTGTTCGTCTTAATGTAGAAACTCGTGGCGATAAAAAACTTCTTGAAGAAAAAACAGCAGAAGTTTTAGCTGTTATTCGTGGCTAATAAATATATAAAGTATATTTGATATTTATAAGTGCATAATTAATCGTCAATAAAAACTAAATATGATATAATAGGACTATTCAAATATATTTTTTTGATATTTTGGATAGTTCTATTTTATGATAGGCTATATGTTTTAGTTAAGGGGGAAATAAAAACATGAGTATCAAATTGAAATCTGGCTTTACTTTTGACTATGATAATTTATTTGGCGAAGGTAAAGTAACTAAAGCTGATATCGAAGCTTTTGGTGAAAAATTAAAAGAAGCTCATAAAGCAATGAATGTAATGCGTGAAACTGGCGTAATCAAAGGTCATTTATCTAAAGATGGTGAACCTGAAAAAGTATTATTCAGCCAGTGCCCATATATTCAAGAAGGACCTTTGAATTCTCCTGAATCTATGAAACGTCTTCAAGATTTACGTGAATCTGTAAGAAATCGTGTAGATGCAGTTGTTTCTTTAGGTATCGGTGGTTCTTATCTTGGTAACAAAGTGTTATTCGATATTCAATGTGGTGAATTCTGGAATAGCAAATCCACTGAAGAAAGAAATGGTTATCCAAAATTCTATTTCAGCGGTAACAATATTGACCCACGTCGTACAAAAGATTTAATTGATAATCTTGAAGATTGTGCAGAAATTACAAAAACTCATTACAAACGCAACTATAAAGTAATGCTCATCGTAATTTCTAAATCTGGTGGAACACTCGACACTATGTCTAACTTCATGGTAGTTTATGATGCATTGAAGAAAAATCCACAGATTGAAGTAGAAGTTGTAGCAGTAACTGACCCTAATCTTGAAAAACCAACATTATTAAAACAGATGGCTATTGACCATAACTGGCCACAATTCTCTGTACCAGATGGAGTAGGCGGACGTTTCACTGTATTTACAGATGTAGGTCTTACAACAGCTGCTTGCATTGGCTTTGATATTGATGAATTCTTACGCGGTGCAAGAGATATGGACGAAGCTTGTAAATCTGACAATGTTTGGGAAAACCCAGCAATGTTAAATGCTGCTTTAAAATATATCGCTTCTGAAAAATATGGTCGTCATATTGAAGTTATGATGCCATATGGCGATTATCTTGAATCCTTATCCATGTGGTACATTCAGTTATTAGCTGAATCTTTAGGAAAACAATTCGACAAAGAAGGCAATGAAGTATGCTATGGTCGTACTCCAGTTGTTGCTCTTGGTACACGTGATATGCACTCTCAGACTCAACAACATCAAGAAGGTATGCTTGATAAAGTTGTTCAGTTCATTCGTGTAGAAAAATGGGAAAATGATTTAGTAATTCCTAACGTATTCCCAGAAGTTAAAAAACTTGCTGATATCTCTGGCGTAACAATGGGTGACGCTTTAGAAGTTGCTCGTCAGTCCAATGCTGATGCTCTTGCTTCTAACAAACGTTTCAATGCATTATTCAGCTTACCTGAAATGAATGCTTATCATTTAGGTGAACTCTTATACATGCTTGCTATGTCCGTTGCTTACGAAGGTGAATTTGCAAATGTTGACGCATTTGACCAACCAGGTGTAGAAGCTTACAAACGCATAATGGGACCTAAACTTCAAGAATTAAAAGCTAAACAATAATTTTTAATTTTTGCAGTTAATTTTAGAAAGAGGATACATTTGTATCCTCTTTTTGTCATTTTTAAAGAGGTTTATTATGGTGAAATATAAAGAATTTATACGAGAAAAACTTCAAAAATTGAATAATTTACCAAAGAAATGGCAACAGATAATAATATGTATATTAGTAATGATAGTAGCTATTATTTATTGTTTTAGTGGTGGAGAAAAAACAAAAATAGCTGTAAGTGAAAAAGTAGAAAATAAAAATACGATTATTTCAGTAAATGGCGAAGATGAGGAAAAAAATAAAAATAGTAAGATGATTTATAACATGGATAAAGATATATCGACAATAAAAAATCCTTTTTCATTTGAACATGAAGAAAAATCAGATAGTAAAATAATGACAATTGAAGAAAAACAAAAAGATAAAGTAAATACAAATAATGAAAATATAGAAATAAAAACACAGCAACAGCAAACATCGACGATAAATAAAAATGAAGAAAAGATGAACAAACCAATAAATAATGAGCAAAATATATATAAATTAAAAGCTATTTTGGATTTTAATCAAGAGAAAGTAGCTTTATTTAGTATAAATGACAAAATATATAGAGTGCGACAAGGTGATATGGTAAATGATATAAAAATTTTAGCGATTGGACAAAATAATTTAATTTTGCAAGAAAGCACAGGAAAAGAAGTAAAATGCCCTTTAACTTAAAGCTAAAGAGTTTAATGTAATAGCTTAGGAGTTAATGATGAAAAATTTAATTAAAAAATACTTGATACTATTGACTGTAATTTTAGGGATAATTTGTAGCAATATAGTATCTGTAAGTGCTAATGAATTAGAAGCAGTAGATGTAGATATTAGAAATTTACTCACAAGTATAGCTTTAGCAAATAATTTAAATATAGTAATAAGTGATGAAGTACAAGGAAATGTATCTGTAAAATTGAGTAATATAAATGCTCAAGATATGATAAAGATTATCGCGGAAAATAATAATTATACGTATCAATTTAAAGATAATGTCATTTATATAAGCAAGGGAGATAAAGATATAAATTTATATACAGTGCAGATAAATTATTTAGAATTAGATAAAATAGCACAAACTATAAATTTGATGTTAACAGGTAATTTACCTGATAAAATAGATGATAAAGATAAAAAAACAGCCATAAATAATAAAGTGATGATTGATGAAAGCGAAAATACAATAAGTTTTTATGGAACCTTGAAACAATATGAACAGATAAAAAATTTTTTACAAGAACAAGATAAACCACAAAAACAAGTTTCATTAGAAGCAAAAGTAACGGCTATTCAAAAAGATGCTGCTAAAGATTTAGGTGTGAGCTGGGAATGGTCAAAACTTCCCCAATCACCAGAGCATGAAATAACTTATGATACAGTAAAGCATACAGTAATAAATGAAGATGGTACAAAAGAAGAAATAACAGATTATTTACCTGTAGATGAAGTAACACGTAAATGGAATGATGATGAAAATATTCCTGGGGTAATTCGATTTGGCAAAGGTGTAGACGGCTATCCTTATGAATTTTATTATGCTGCTAAGATTGATGCTTTGATAAGTGATGGTAAAGCTAATATTTTAGCGCGTCCAAACATCACTACTATACAGGGAAAAGAAGCTGTGATTAATATAGGCAGTGAAGTTCCTGTGCCTACTGTATCAACGACAAACTCAACGACTACAACTTCGATAAAATATCGTGAAGCTGGTATTATTTTAAAATGTACACCAAGAGTAAATGAAGATGGCATAATCACAGTAAAAGTACATACAGAAGTAAGTTCACCAATGTATGTAGAAGATATGAAAGCATATCGTTTCCAAAAGCGTTCAGCAGATACAATAGTTCGCCTAAAAGATGGTCAAACTATGGTAATTGGTGGTTTGATTGGCAGTGATGAAGCAAAACAAATGAGTAAAATTCCTTTTTTAGGAGATATTCCAATATTAGGCAATTTATTTAAACATATACAAAAGAGTAAAAGTGATACAGAAGTTATGATTTTTTTGACAGCACATGAGGTAGATGATTGAATGAAAATTTTTTATGAATAGAGGATAGATAAGAAAGTAAAGCGAGTTTATAGCTTTTATGATATAATATTTGCTTAGTAATAGCTTATATTTGATAAAATTTTTATAAGTATTGGAGATGAATATATGCTTAATTTAGAAAAATCTTCTCAAGCTTTTGCGCAGGCTAAAGAAGTTATGCCAGGTGGGGTAAATAGTCCTGTACGCTCTTTTGCTAGAGTAAAATGTGATCCACCTTTTATAGCTAAGGCTAGTGGCAGTAAAATTTATGATATTGATGGTAATGAATATATTGATTATGTAGGCTCTTGGGGTCCAATGATAGTGGGCCATGCTCATCTAAATGTAGTGAAAGCAATTCAAGAAGCAACAACTCGTGGTACAAGTTACGGTGCACCTACATTATTAGAAACACAACTTGCTAAAAAAGTAATAGAATTAATGCCTTCTATTGAAAAAATTCGTATGGTAAATTCAGGTACAGAAGCTACAATGAGCGCTCTTCGTGTAGCTCGTGGTTATACTGGTCGTGATAAAATTGTAAAATTCATCGGCTGTTATCATGGTCATGCTGATAGCTTACTTGTAAAAGCTGGTTCTGGTGCAGCTACTTTTGGTCAACCAGATAGCCCAGGGGTAACAAAAGGGACAGCTAAAGATACAATTACAGTTCCATATAATGATATCGAAGCTTTTGTTAATTTGATGAATGAACAAGGCGATGAAATTGCAGCTGTAATCGTTGAACCAGTTGCAGGTAATATGGGTCTTGTACTTCCAAAACAAGGCTTCTTATCTACACTTCGCAAAGAAACAGAAAAACATGGTACTGTACTCATCTTTGATGAAGTAATGTGTGGCTTTAGAGTAGCGTTAAATGGTGCTCAAGCAGCTTATGGAATTAGACCTGATTTGACTTGCTTAGGTAAAATTATAGGTGGCGGTCTTCCTGTAGCAGCTTATGGTGGTAAACGTGAAATCATGGATTGTGTATCACCAAAAGGTCCAGTTTATCAGGCTGGTACATTGAGTGGAAATCCACTTGCTATGACTGCTGGTATTGCTACACTTGATATAATTTCTGCTGACCCAGCATGGGGTAAAGCTGATTATACACGTGAATTATCTATTAAAACAAAACATGTATTACAAGGTTTTGCCAAAGCAGCTAAAGATGCAGGTGTAAAAGTACAACTTCATCAAGCAGGTTCAATGTTTGGTGTATTCTTCAATGAAAATGATGTATATGACTATGCTACATCTGAAAGCTCTGATCAAGAAGCTTTTGGCGTATGGTTCATGTCTATGCTTGAACAGGGAATATATCTTGCTCCATCTCAATTTGAAACATTGTTCATGTCTGGCGCTCATAGTGATGATGATATTGTAAAAACTATTGATGCTGCAGAAGTTGCAATGAAAAAAGTAGCAGAATTTCTTAATAATAAACAATAAAAAACTAAAAAATATATAGCAAAATCTAAAATCCTTAGTATAATAAAACAGTATACTAAGGATTTTTTGATTTTTATAAGAGGACGTTATAATTGATTTTAATAGATAAATTTAAATTAAATTTGAAAAAAATATATAATGGTTTAAAAAATATAATATTAAACCCTGCAAAAATAATAGATTTATGTTGGCAAAAAATATTTAAAGTCATAGAACAAGAGTTTTTCTTTATTAGTTTAATGATGATATTCAATTTTATGCCATATTTATATTTGTTTTGTTTATATAATCAATATGAAAATGCCATAGGTGGTTTATTTAAGCCTTTTAGCGTGGTTATTTTCATGGGATTAATTATAAATTTTCTACATGGTAAATTGAAAAAATGCTTGAAGTATTTTATTTTAAGTATAAGCATGATTTTATCTTTGATGGAATTATTTATAATTGGTAAATATTATACTTTTACTACAGCAGGGATAATAAGTGTAATCATTGGTACAAATCTTCATGAAACGATAGAATTTATTACTATGTATTTTTCTTGGAGTTATTTGATTTTTATAATTGCTTTAGCTTTATGTATATATGTATTAAATTATATAAGTAAAAAAGTAAAATTAAATAATAAATTAGTTATATTGTTTTTACCTTATTTTTGTTTATATAGTTTATTTTATGCAATCATACCTGGGAAAAATCTCACAGAATGTTTGACTTTTACAAGGCTTATGGCACCTGTAGAGCAAGCTGTGGAAGATGCGATAGCTTTTCGTGAAATTTATACAAATATGCAAAATAATGTGCAGATACTAGACAAAGGAAGAGATATACCAAATATTGTATTTATTTTAGGTGAATCAACGTCAAAAGGTCATATGAGTTTATATGGCTATCCATTAGAAACTACTCCAAAGATGGATAAGATGGCTCAAAATAATGAACTTTATGTTTTTAAAGATGTAATCAGTTCACATGCTTATACTATTGGTTCACTTCGCGAAGTATTTACTTTTCATAATTATGAAGCTACGAATAAATGGTATGAATGTAATAATTTATTCGATATCATGAAAAAAGCAGGTTATAAAACGTATTGGCTTTCTAATCAAGAGACTTCAGGTCAATGGGCAAATGTGGCACTGGCTTATGCTAATCGTTGTGATTATAAGAAATTTACAGGAATTAGACAATCATATGAGAAATCTTATCGTGCTGATGGTGAGTTATTGCCTTTATTATATGAAGCTATGAATAATGATAGTGATAAGAATTTTTATGTGTTGCATTTAATGGGTTGTCACGGCGAATATGAAAATAGATATACACCAGATTTTGCTAAGTTTTCTGATGTAGATGAAACAAAGGGAATAATAAAAACGCAGGAAGCAAAAACGAAAAGAGCACAGTATGATAATGCTATTTTATATAATGATACGATTGTAACTCAAGTTATGGAAGCTTTTAAGGATAAAGATGCTATAGTTATCTATATGCCAGACCATGGTGAAGAAGTCTATGATTTGAAAAATTTCAATGGTCATAGTGATGATAATCCTACTAAATCTATGCTAGAAATACCATTTGTTATTTATACTACAGAGAAATTTAAGCAAAAATATCCTCTAGTAGATGCGCAGATTAGAGCTTCTGTAGATAAAAAATATATGACAGATGATTTAATTCATACTATTTTAGATATTACAGGGATAAAAACACCAGAATTTCAGGAAACGCGAAGTATTATAAATCCATATTATAATCAAGAGCGAAAGCGAATTTTCTTAGATAAAGATTATGATAATTGGCAATGATTTCGAGGCGATTATGTATATAAGAATTTATCAAAAGAATGATTTAAAAAGTATTATTTTTTTATTTAAAGAAACTGTGCATAGTGTAAACAGTAAAGATTATACACAAGAGCAGTTAAAAATATGGGCACCTGAAAATATTGATGAAAAAAGTTGGCATTTGAGTCTATTAAGCCATTATACATTGGTGGCTATAGATAAAGAAAAGATAGTGGGCTTTGTCGATTTAGATGAAAATTATGTAGATAGATTATATGTAGCAAAAGATTATCAGCGACAAAAAATAGCAACTAGATTAATGGATAAAATAGAAAATCATGCTAAAAAACAAGGTCAAATATCTTTGTATAGTCATGTATCTATAACTGCTAAAAAATTTTTTCTAGATAGAGGTTATATTGTAAATAAAGAGCAATATGTAAAAAAACAAAATATTTTATTTAAAAACTATATAATGGAGAAATTTTTATAAAAATAAAACGCTTATATTACTAATTATTTGTAGTAATATAAGCGTTTTTTTAACGTTTAAAGAAATGAAAGATAAGCCAAGCTACGACTCCGACGCCAAGTAAGGTTAAAAGTGCAGGTAGTGCGACAAAAAAGAAAAAGCCAATGATAGCAATACCGCCGATAGCCATTAAACCTCGAGTGAGCCAGCTAGAAGAGGATTTTCCTCCAAGATTAATATAACGGACTTTTATGCCACTAGAACGTGGTGAACGATAATATCTATTATTATAAGATTGTTGATATTGTTGCTGATTTTCTTGAGTTGTTTCTTTGCGATAATTATTTTCGTCTTCGATTGTAATACCATCAAAATTATTGATTTCTCGATTACTCATAGTTTGCACATCGTGGATATGATAGCAATTTGGACAGATACCATGTTCATCTAATTCGTGATTACATTTTGTGCAACGCATAATTTTTCTCCTTATATTGTTAAAACTAAAATACATTCATATTTTAAGTATATTAGTCAAAAAGTCAATTGTCAAGGATTTGTCAAAAACTGGAAAATATTTTATTTATCTTTGTTAAATTTAAAATCTATTTGTAAAAAATTTTACATTTTCTTCACATTGTAAGAGAATTATAAATTAATTCTGTCATATTTATTTTAAATTTTACAGAAAAGTCATTGTAACTTTACATTGAGTGAGTATACTAAGTACAACAAATTAATTGCAAGGTATTTTTAGGAGGATTAAGGTATTATGAATTGGAAAAAATTAGCATCTCTTGGCGTTGTCGCAATGATGTCTCTTAGTATTTTAGGTTGTGGTAGTGATACTGCTTCTAATGATAAAGCTGCATCTTCTAGCAGTCTTTCTGGTAGTATTACAGGATCAGGTTCTTCTGCGTTATTACCTTTAGCTAAAGACGCTGCTGATAAATTTAAAGAATTACATCCAGAAGTTTCTATCACATTAAATGGTGGCGGATCTGGTACAGGTCTTAAACAAGTTGCTGATGGTTCTGTAGATATCGGTAACTCTGATGTAGCTGCTGATACAAAACTTGATAAAGCTGTAGCTGATGGTTTAGTTGACCATAAAGTTTGCGTTGTAACAATGGCTCCAGTAGTAAATAAAGATATTGCAGCAACTGTAAAATCTTTAACAAAACAACAATTAACAGATATTTTCACTGCTAAAATCACAAACTGGAAAGAAGTTGGCGGTCCTGATGAAGAAATCGTATTAATCACTCGTCCTTCTACATCTGGTACTCGTGCATTATTTAAAGAATTTGCTTTAGGTGGAGCTGAAGAAGCTTCTAATAAATCCTTAGAAACAGATGACTCTGGTACTTTACTTCAGAGCATTAAAGATAACAAAGGTGCAATTGGTTATGTAGCATTATCTTATCTTGTAAACAATCAAGATGTTGCAACTGTTTCTGTTGATGGTGTAGCTCCTACTTTAGAAAACACATACAATGGTACTTATCCTGTATGGGGTTATGAACATATGTATACTAAAGGCGAACCTAATGCTACTGTAAAAGCATATTTAGATTTCATTATGTCTGATGAATATGGTAAATCCATGGAAGCTCAAGGTTACGGTGTAACTAGCAAAATGCAAGTTCAGAGATAATTAGAATAGAAAATTGGGCGAATGAATTTTCGCCCATTTTTTTTGCCAAAATAAATGCTAATTTTTATCAAAGGAGTGTCAAAATGGAATCATCACATACAGCTGTATATCGTCAAAATAATATTTGGCGAGGGATTATCACAGCTTGCGGTTTATTAATGATAATTATAACCTTAGCCATTGGGGCATTTTTATGCTACAAAGGTGTAGGTACATTCACTACATATGGTCATAGCGTGGGTGAATTTTTATTTTCTTCACAATGGGCACCAGCCGATAATGCTCAAGGTGGCGGTAAAGTCGGTGCAGCAATATTCATTTTTGGTTCAATTATCACTTGTGCTTTAGCACTTTTGATTTCAACACCATTTAGTATTGCAAGTGCGATTTTTATGACAGAAATTTCTCCAGGGATTGGTAGAAAAATTCTTCAACCAGCTGTAGAAATTTTTGTAGGTATTCCTTCTGTTGTATATGGTTGGATTGGTCTTACAATTTTAGTTCCATTTATCAAAGATTTATTTGATTTAAAATTTGGTTTTTCTGTACTAGCAGCAGGTATTGTTTTAGCAGTAATGATTTATCCAACAATTACTAGCTTATCTGCTGATGCGATTAGAAGTATTCCAAAATCTTTCCGTCAAGCATCTTATGGTTTGGGTGCTACTCGTTGGCAGACAATCAGTCAAGTTGTAATACCAGCATCTAAATCCGGTTTGATGACTGCTATTGTTTTAGGTCTTGCTCGTGCATTCGGTGAAGCTTTGGCAGTAGCAATGGTTATCGGTAAGATGAAAGCTTTTCCAGAAAGTCTTTTATCCCCAACTACAAACTTAACAGCAGCTATTGCTTCCGATATGGGTGGGGCGATGGAAGGCAGTGAATACAATATAGCTTTATGGTCTATGGCTTTATTGTTATTCATCATTTCCTTAGTATTTATCTTCATTATTCATTATATTTCAGCTAAAGGAGGCCATAAGGCATGACTGTAATTCAAAGAGCCAAATTTATGGATAAATTGATGACTGGCTTCTTTTATGTTGTCGCTGGTTTTTTCTTATTATTATTGTTGGCTTTTACTTTATATGTAATTATTAAAGGTTTTGCAAATTTTACTCCGAATATGTTTTCCTTTACTAGAAATGGTATAGGTAATCTATTTTTTAACACTATTTATTTAGTATTTTTATCTTTGCTTGTAAGTGTTCCTCTTGGGATTGCAGCTGGTATTTATATGGCTGAATATGCAAAACCAGGAAAGACTACAAAATTTTTAAGAATTTGTATTGAAACATTATCCTCATTGCCATCTATCGTTGTAGGTTTATTTGGTTATTTAGTATTTATTGTAATGACAGGTTCTCAATGGAATTTATTTGCAGGTGCTTTAGCTGTATCTATTTTGAGTTTACCTTTGATTACAACAGTAACAGAAGATGCTTTCCGCTCATTACCTCCTGGATATAAAAAAGGTAGTATGGGTATGGGTGCTACACTTTGGCAGACTATCCGTTATGTAATGCTTCCTGCTTGTATGCCTCGCATTATGACAGGTGTAATCTTAGCTGCTGGTCGTGGCTTTGGTGAAGCTGCTGCACTTTTATATACTGCAGGTATGAGTACAGATATCGTTTGGTCAAATTGGAATATTTTTTCCCCAACATGTCCGCTCAATCCATTTAGACCAGGGGAAACTTTAGCGCTTAATATCTGGGCATCAAGAACAGAAGCTTTAGCTCCTAATGCTGCAGATATTGCAAATTTATCCTCAGCAATTTTGATGATAATGGTATTTTCATTTAGTATAGGTGCTCGTTTTTTAAGTAGTTATCTTGATAAGAAAAATGGAGGAAAATAAACGTGGCTAATAACGCTGATATAAAATTTAATGTTGATAATTTAGAATTATTCTATGGTAATTTTAAAGCCTTAAAAGGCATTGATATGGAAATCAAGAAAAATGAAATTACTGCTCTTATTGGGCCATCTGGTTGTGGTAAATCTACATTCTTAAAAACTTTAAATCGTATGAATGATTTAGAAGATGGTGTAAAAGTAACAGGCAGAATTCATTTAGATGGTGTAGATATCTATAAAGAAATGGATTCTATTACACTTCGTCATCGTGTAGGTATGGTATTCCAACAGCCAAATCCATTTCCAAAAAGCATTTATGATAATGTAGCTTATGGACCAAGAATTCATGGCATTCGCAAAAAAAGCCAATTAGATGAAATCGTAGAAAGAAGTCTTCGTCAAGCTGCTATTTGGGACGAATTAAAAGACCGCTTAAATAAATCTGCACTTGGTTTATCTGGTGGTCAACAACAGCGTTTATGTATTGCAAGAACTTTAGCAGTTCAGCCAGATGTTATCTTGATGGACGAACCTACTTCTGCTCTTGATCCGATTTCCACAATGAAAATTGAAGACTTAGCACTTGAATTGAAAAAGGATTATACAATTGTAATCGTTACACATAATATGCAACAAGCAAGCCGTATATCCGATAAAACAGCATTCTTCTTATTAGGTGAGTTAATCGAATACGGAGAAACTACAGAGTTATTTGCAAATCCTAAAAATCCAAAAACAGAAGAATATATTACTGGTAGATTTGGTTGATTTGTATAGTGCGTTTATTTAAAGGAGATAAAAATGGCTAATAGAATAAAATATATAAATGAATTAGATTGTTTAATTAGAGATGTAGAATTAGTAGGAGCACAACTTCAAGAAACTTTAGATGAAGTTATAAACAATTTAGTAGAAAAAAATGAGATTTTAGCAAAAAAAATCATAAAAAATGATGTATGGTTTAATAAAGCTGAACATGATATCAATGAAAAATGTTTGCGTTTAGTATTGACTCAAGCACCTGTTGCTACAGACTGGCGTGAAATTGCTTCCATCATGAAAATGATTGGTGATATTGAACGTATGGCTGACCATTGTGCAGATATCTCTAAATACACTATGAGCTTAGCAAAAGAAGAAACTGTAACATTGCCAGATTATTTTGGTGATATGGTAAATGTTATGCGTGAAATGGTTTTTGATAGCGTAAAATGTTTCAGAGATTCTGATGTTGATTTAGCTAAAAAAATTATTGAAACAGATAATGTAGTAGATAATTACTTTAAAAGATTTCGTGAAGATATAGCTGGATTGATTAAAGAAAATCCACAAAATGTAGAGGCATATCTCAATTATTTGATGATTGGTAAATATGTAGAACGTATAGCTGACCATTCTACAAATGTAGCTGAATGGATTATCTATATTGTTAAAAATGAATTAAAATAAAAAGTAAAACTCATAATAAATATTTTCATATAAAAACTATTTATTATGAGTTTTTTATTGTTTTTTAAAATATATATGATTAAACTTAAATATGAGGTGATAAAAATGAAACTGAAATATTTAAGTTTATTATTGAGTTCAATTTGTATTATGCAATTTATGACAGTACCTTCTTTGGCAAATGCACAAGCTATGGAAATAAAATCTAATTTAGCAATTGATCTGGAAGATATAAAAGATACAGCAGAGTATAAAGGTTATCTTTGGCGCATAGATGCTAAAGATGATGAAAATTTGCCTAGAAATTTTCGCACAGCAAAGGATAAGTTCAAAAAGGCAAGTGATAAATATGGAATTGATGTTAATTATGTGCCTACAAGAGAAGGTTTAGATGAATTACAAGCTTCAGGTAGTGCGCAATTTTCTGTAAATCAATTTTCTGCTTTAACTAAAGCTTTGCAGGAAAATGGTGCTAAAGATATTTATATAGTGGATTTAAGACAGGAAAATCATGGATTTTTTAATAATGATGCTGTTAGCTGGTATGGTAAACGAGATTGGGCAAATATAGGGAAATCAAGAAAAGAAATTATTCATCAGGAAATGAATTTATTGAAAGCTAATCTAAATAAAAACACAAAAAGAGCTACTTTAGATGACGATAAAAATGCTGATGAAGTAGATACTTCTTTGATAAAAACAGTAACAACAGAAAAAAATCTAGTGAAGAAAAATAATTTACATTATGTGAGAATAACAGCAACTGACCACGTTTGGCCAAGTCCTGAAAATATAGATGAATTTATCAAACTGTATAAATCTTTGCCTAAAGATGCATGGCTACATTTTCATTGTGAGGCTGGTAAAGGAAGAACAACAACATTTTTAGCAATGTATGATATGATGAAAAATCCACAGGTGCCATTAAAAGATATATTATATCGTCAATTATTATTAGGTGGAAATTATGTGGCATATACAGAAGATATTTCCGCTAGCAGTAATTGGAAGGCGCCTTATTATAATCAAAAAGCAAAAATGATAGAAGTTTTCTATCAATATGTGCAGGAAAATCATCAGAATAATTTCCAAGTTTTATGGTCAGATTGGCTTAAAAATCATAGTTTATAAATAGGTTAATATTTAATTTGGATATATATTTATAAAAACTTTTAATTGATAAAAATAGATAATAAATTCCTATAATATGCTTTAAAATAAGAAAAACATCATGAGCGTTGATAAGTGTAGTATTTTATATTTTAGAATTAAAACCTATTAAATTAATATGTAAATACTATCTATTAATAATTTTTTATTGTGATATAATGTTGATGTTAAAAAGATTTAAAGCTTGTAGGAAAGAAGGCGATAAAATGAGTACAGAATATGTATATAAGTCCACAAAAAAAATAGAAGAAATTTTAAATGCGATTACCCATGGAGTGGGAACGCTACTAGCTGTTATTGGTTTGGTTGTAATGTTGTATTATGGCTATGATAAAGGAATTTTGCATTTAACAAGTATCATAGTATATGGTGTTTCCATGATATTATTATATTTAGCTTCGACACTGTATCATAGTTTTAGTTTTTGCAGTCAAAAAGTGCAATCTGTGTTTAAATGTATAGACCATTCAGCAATATATTTACTAATTGCAGGCAATTATACGCCATTTGCTTTGATAGCTCTATATGGTACTTTGGGCTGGGCTGTATTTGGCGTAGTTTGGGGATTGGCTTTAGCGGGAATAGTATTTCAAATTTTCTTTTATAATCGTTTCCGTGTCATTGGTACTATTTGTTATTTAGTCATGGGTTGGCTTGCTGTTACCATCGTAAATCCGCTACTTGATACTTTGTCTGTAGAAGCTATTTGGTGGCTTGTAGCTGGTGGTGTTTTATATAGTATTGGTGCGATTTTTTATTTAATCCGCAAGATACCATATAATCATGTTATTTGGCATGTTTTTGTGATTTTAGGCAGTGCAGCTCATTTTATTACAATTTATTGTTATGTATTGCCACTTAGTATAGGTTAATTATTTTGATAAAATAAAGGCTCAATTATCTAAAATAATGATAGATAGTTGAGCTTTTTCTTATTTTCTGTTTTAATTAGAAATAAGAGGATTGACGAGAAAAAGAGCTAATTATATAAAGAGAAAATATATAGTCTAGGATATAAATTTTATAAAAGGAGAGTGTTTTTGATGAATGAAGATTTGATGAAGGTAATAAAATCGGAAGAGGAAATAGAGCAAGAAGTAGAATCTTTATGTCGCTGGGCTGCTGCTAGAGCTGGCGTAATT
This sequence comes from Megamonas rupellensis DSM 19944, assembly GCF_000378365.1. Taxonomy (NCBI): domain Bacteria; kingdom Bacillati; phylum Bacillota; class Negativicutes; order Selenomonadales; family Selenomonadaceae; genus Megamonas; species Megamonas funiformis. The sequence continues at coordinate 52,896 of NZ_KB899568.1, forward strand.
GTCGTAGCACCTATACTTGGTCAAATTGCTCTAGCTGCTAATGAAATCTATCTGATAAAACGTATAGCAAATGTATATGATAAAAAATTCGACGAAACGGCTAGCTGTGCTTTTGTAGGAGCTTTAGGTGGTACATTTGTAGGTCAAAGTTTAGCGACTTTGATACCATTTCCACCATTACAAATTCCAATCGGTATGGCTGTAACTTATGCTGTAGGTAAGGCTGCCAATGCATGGATAAAAGATGATATGCCGGATATTAGCGAATATGCTGATAAATATAAAGATATTTTTAATAAGGCAAAAGAAGATGTAAAAAATATCATACCTAGTTTAAAAAATAATCCTGATAAAGATAAACCATTGGGAGATGAAGATAAAAAATTTAAATTTTAATATTAAGGAGGAGAAATAATGCGAAGTGCATTTGATATTATCGGACCAATAATGATAGGGCCATCAAGTTCACATACAGCAGGTGCTGTGAGATTGGGATTGATGGCTAGAGCTATCTTAGGTGAAGAAGTAAAAATTATAAATATAAAATTATATGGTTCATTTGCGCAAACATATAAAGGTCATGGTACAGATAGAGCTTTGATTGCAGGTATAATGGGTTTTAAACCAGATGATGAAAGAATACGTAATTCTTTAGAAATAGCCAAAGAGAAAAATATTGAATTTAATTTCTCTAAAGTAGATTTAGAAGATGCACATCCTAATACAGCTATTATAGAATTGATAGGTGTAACAGATAGAAAAATAGAAGTTACAGGTGCGTCCATTGGCGGAGGCAATATAATTATTTCTGCTGTTAATAATTATGAAGTACAATTAAGTGGGAAATATCCATCAATAATTATCGTACATCAAGATATGCCAGGTGTAGTAAATGGTGTTACTGCAGCTTTAGCACGCTATAATATAAATATTGCCTATATGAAAGTTTCTCGAAGCGAAAGAGGAGCAGAAGCTTTGATGAACATTGAAGTTGATGATACAATTTCTGATGAGGCAGTAAAAGCTTGCAGTAGAGTAATTGGGGTAAAAAAAGTATTGCGAATTGATGCTATTTAATGAGGTGATTTTGTGATAAATTTTTCTTGCATACAAGATTTGATAGATATAGCAAATGCACAAGAGCGAACTATTGATGATATCGTTGTAGAATATGAAGCAACACATAGTTTTAAATCTGTGATTTATATTAAAGAAAATATGCAAACTATTTGGCAAGTAATGAAAGAGTCAGCAGAAAAAAGTATAAATAATACGCAAAAATCTGTCAGTGGCATGGTGGGCGGAGATGCTCAAAAATTATTCACATTTAAAGATAGTTTTGCTGGAGATTTTGTCAAAGAAGCAGCTTCTTATGCAGTAGCTGTAGCAGAAACAAATGCTGCTATGGGGAAAATAGCTGCTTGCCCAACAGCTGGTTCTTGTGGTATTGTTCCAGGGGCTTTGATTGCTGCTCAAAATCATTATAATTATGATGATGAGCAGATTTGTAATGCATTATTTACAGCGACAGGTATTGGCATGGTGATTGAAAATAATGCCATGATTGCAGGTGCTCAAGGTGGTTGTCAGGCTGAATGCGGTTCAGCAGCTGGCATGGCAGCGGGAGCGTTAGTTCATCTTGCAGGTGGCTCTCCAGAACAGATTGGCAATGCAGTAGCCTTAGCGATTAAAAATTTATTAGGTTTAGCTTGCGACCCTGTGGCAGGGCTTGTGGAAGTTCCTTGTGTAAAACGCAATGGATTTGCAACGACAGTAGCGATTTTAGCAGCAGATATGTCTCTTGCTGGTATAAAATCAGTGATACCAGTAGATGAAGTAATTGATGCTATGTATCGCATTGGTAAATCTATGCCAAAAAGTATACGTGAAACAGCTACTGGCGGTTTAGCTACTACACCTACAGGTATAGCTTTAAAGGAAAAAATTTATAGCAAATAATGATTGATATAAGGAGAAGGGAAGAGCAGTTGCATTTATGTAAAAAAATTATCTATATGACTTTGGGAATATATATGATGATGATATCAATATGTTTAGCAGGTCAAAATGATAATTTATCTAAAGAAACATCAGAAAAAATAAATTTAGTATGGCAACCAGTTATTGATGAAGAAAATGATTTATCAAAAATTGATAAGATATCAGGAGTAAATGTCATATCACCATCATGGTTTGTAATTGATAGTGAACAAGGGCATATTCAAAATAAGATAGATATAAATTATTTAAAAAATGCAAGAGAAAAAGGTTATAAAATATGGCCATTAATTCATAATGATTTTAATGCCGAAATGACACATAAATGGTTAAATGATAAAAAGGCAAAGGATTATATCATTCGTCAATTAATATTTTATGCACATCGTTATAATATTGAAGGCTATAATTTTGATTTAGAAAATATCTATGATGAAGATAGAGATAAATTGACTGAATTTATGAAAGAAGTAACTGAGGCACTACATCAAGATGAAGTTATAATCTCTATGGATATAACGGTGGCTTCAGATATGGAAAATTGGTCTAAATGTTATGATAGAAAAGCATTGGGTGAATATGTAGATTATCTTGTTTTGATGGCATATGATGAACATGGTAGATTATCTAAAACAGCAGGGTCAGTAGCATCATTAAATTGGGTGGAAAATGGAGTAAAAGATTTAACAGAGCAAGTCCCTTCAGAAAAAATCATCTTAGGAATTCCTTTGTATATGCGCTTATGGGAAGAAGATTATGAAGGTAATGTATCGGCTAAAACCTTAAATATGGAAGATGCCAATAAATTAATGAAAGAAAAAGACAAATATCCTATTTGGCTAAAAAATGAAGGTCAGATATATTTTGCTTATCATGAAGATGGAAAAATATATCGTGTATGGAAAGAAGATGTAAATTCTTTGCGCTTAAAAGTAGATTTAGTTAAAAAATATAAACTTGCAGGAGTAGCCTCATGGAGAAAAGGTTTTGAGACTAAAGATATTTGGCCAATGATAAACAAGCGTTTACAAAAATAAAAAAACTATTTGTTTATGATGAATTTCATAAGCAAATAGCTACATAGAAAAATAGAAGTAGAGGGAGTTAAAAATGCCAAATAGAGTATTAGGCGGAATTTTTTTAACCATAGCAGCTAGTATTTGGGGCGGTATGTTTGTAGCTGTAAAATTAGTAGTGGATATAATACCGCCAATACCGTTAGTATGGTTTCGTTATTTAGTAGCCTTTGTGGTATTATCAATGGTTGTAATCTATGAAGGCATTAATTTAAAAATAGATAAAAAAGATATATTATTATTAATCAGTATAGGGATAATAGGACATACTATTTCTATTGTTACTCAAGAATATGGAACAATGTATTCTTCAGCACAGATGGGTTCAGTTGTTACTTCAGCGACACCAGCATTTATGTTGATTTTTGCTGTATGGCTTTTAAAAGAAAAAATCACTTTGCGTAAAATATTATCCGTTATTTTAGCCACTGTCGGTGTAATCATGATTGCTGGCGTTGATAATATGGATTTTGATAAACAATTAGGTGTACTTTTTTCTACCATAGCAGCATTGACATGGGCATTGATGTCTGTAATGTTAAAATTGATACCTAGTAAATATCCGCCATTATTAATAAATTTTTATGCTGTAATAACAGGAATTGTATGTTTAGCACCACTTAATATACCGACATTAGATTTATTGCCATGGGATGAAATCTTAAATCCTGTAGCGATTGGCTCGGTAGTATATTTAGGGGCAGTATCTACAGCAGGAGCATTTTTGCTTTGGAATAAAGGTCTTTTATTGATGGAAGCAGGTGCTAGTGGATTATTTTTCTTTTTTCAACCTATAGTAGGGACTTTTTTAGGCTGGTTAATTTTAGATGAACAAATCACTTTGAATTTCTGGATAGGAAGTATATTGATTTTTATAGGTGTATTTTTAGTTACAGTTAGAAATGAATAATAAAAAAGAAGTTATATCTATGTTTAGGTATAACTTCTTTTTTTGTAGGTTTATTTATTTTTTTCATGAGAAACAGAAAGAAAACTACTGAGCATAATACTTATACAGCTTATACTTGTAAATACAATAAGAATAGCGATTGCTTTAGTATAATAGCAAGTAGGATAAATATCACCATAACCTATTGTGCCAAAAGCAATGACTACATAATAAAATAAATCAAAGATATTTGGATTATTTATAGAGTAGGCATCAACATAATAAATACTGCCAATATAGCAAAATAATGTTAAGGTACTGAGAAAATAAAAAATAATAAGTAGGGCTACTTTCCATAAATTGCTATGATTGAAGATATTTGTATAAGCTAAGATATTTTGCAAAATAAATTTTAATGTATTAGCTAAAAGTAAGTAGCAGAGAATTAGATTGATAAAAGATAAGTAAAAAGCAATATTGTGAATTAAAAGATTAGAACTCAAGGGATAAGCAAAATAGATTAAACATAGATTTATGTAGATTAAGGCAAAAATGAAATTTAGACTAAAAGAACCAACATTGATGATTTTTATCAATATAATAGAAAGTAAAGAAATCAAATAATAAAAGATGTAAATAATAAACAAAGATAGAGGTATTACTAATATTGTAGAGAAAATAAGAGAAAAATTTTTAGTGAGATAGAAAAATAGACATAGACAAAGACCACATATTAAAATGAGCGATAATAAACGAAATAAGATAGAGCTTTTGCAAATTGTCGTATATAAAAATTTAAGAGGTTGTTTAGCTATGATATGGGCCTTGATAAATAGTGTTGTACTATCTATAGTGAAATAAATTTCTTTATGATAAATATTAATCAATAAGAAAAATAACATGAAAATAGTGCTTAAACATAAAATAGAGAGTTCTTGAAGAATTTGTATCAAAGTAAATACTCCTTAAAATAAATAAAAACCAGTATTACTGTTTAGTATACTGGTTTTTTATGTTAAAAAATTATTGTTGATTTTGGTGGAGATGAGGAGAATCGAACTCCTGTCCGAAAGTATTGTTTCACAGCTTTCTCCGAGTGCAGTCTATATTTTAATTTTATAAAATCATCGCCTATAGACAGGCTACAATTTTACTATCTCGATAAAATTCCCTAAAAATCTCCGAGAATTGATTTTTAAGTATCCCACTATTGGCCTCTTTTCTATTCACGTGGGAAAAGAATAGAAAGAGGTTAGCATTAAGCTGCTAAAGCGTATTCTTTGTTAGCTTTTATATTTAAATAAAAGTTTCACCTTACTAACGGGTTGATGACCTCCCGACTCGCTTACCATGCACCAACTACCCCCGTCGAAACCATTACATCCCCGAGAGTTAATATATTATATCATAAATAATAATTAAAAGCAATAAAATAAGGCGGATATAGATGTAAAATGAAATTTTATATCAAAATTTTAGAAGAATATATTTGAAATGAAAATTCTTTTGCTAATGAAAGATTTTTTCTAGATTGAAATTTGATATACAAAAGAAGTTATTAAAGCTAAAATGTTGATTTTAAAAGTCTTTTTGGTTATAAATTTATTTTTAATAATTTTTATTATGTTAAATAAAGTTGCTATTTATAAAATTTTCTTAAAAATATTTTGAAATAATATTGCATTTTTGATAGAGTAGTATTATAATAAGCTTGTAAGAAAAAACATAAGGAATAAATAATAAATTTAATTTAAATAGAGAGAGGAGTTATCAATATTGTTAGAACAGTTTAAAGGAAAATTAATAATTTCTTGTCAAGCTCTTCCTGATGAACCATTACATAGCCCGTTTATTATGGGACGAATGGCGTTAGCAGCAAAACAGGCTGGTGCAGTGGGTATACGAGCACAAGGTGTAGAAGATATAAAAGAAATTAAAAAAGTAACAGGTCTTCCTGTTATCGGTTTGATTAAACGAAACTATGATGATTCTGAAATTTATATCACAGCTACAAAAAAAGAAGTAGAAGAATTATTGGAAAGTGGTTGTGAAATAATCGCTTTAGATGCGACATTGCGTAAACGTCCAAATGATGAAAAATTAGAGGATTTAGTTAAATTGATAAAAGACAATGGTAAAATCGCTTTAGCTGATATCTCTAATGATGAAGAAGGAATTTTTGCTCAGAAAATAGGTTTTGATTGTGTATCTACAACATTATCTGGATATACAGATTATACACCTAAATTAAAAGGTCCTGATTTTGGGTTGGTAGCAAGAATGGTGGATAGACTTGATATCCCAGTTTTTGCAGAAGGTAGAATAAATACACCAGAAGATTTAAAAATAGCTTATGAATGTGGTGCTTTTGGTGCGATTGTCGGTTCAGCAATCACAAGACCACAGTTGATAGCTAAAAACTTTGTTAATGTTTTAAAAGATATTGATATAAAATAATTGGAGGAAATAAAATGTCAACTAGAGATTTAAAAGGATTATATTCTGCTTTATTAGTAGCTTTTGATGAAAATGGCAATATAAATGAAAAAGGTTTACGTCAGATTGTACGTCATAATATTGATGTATGCAAAATGGACGGTTTATATGTTGGTGGTAGCACAGGTGAAAACTTTATGCTTTCCACAGAAGAGAAAAAACGTATTTTTGAAATTGCTAAAGATGAAGCAAAAGATGATATCACTTTGATTGCTCAAGTTGGTTCTATCAATCTTAAAGAATCCGTAGAACTTGCTAATTTTGTTACAGATTTAGGTTATGATGCAATCAGTGCTGTAACTCCATTTTATTATAAATTTAGCTTTGATGAAATTAAATACTACTATGAAACAATCATCAAAGATGTAGATAACAGAATGATTATTTATTCTATTCCTTTCTTAACTGGTGTAGATATGAGCCTTGCTCAATTTGGTGAATTATTTGCTAATCCCAAAATCGTTGGTGTTAAATTCACAGCAGCAGATTTCTATTTATTAGAAAGAATGAGAAAAACTTATCCAGATGTTTTAATTTTTGCTGGTTTTGATGAAATGCTCTTACCTGCTACAGTATTAGGTGTAGATGGTGCTATTGGTTCTACTTATAACGTAAATGGTATACGTGCTCGTCAGACTTTTGAATTGGCAAAACAAGAAAAAATTTCTGAAGCTCTTGAAATTCAACATGTTACAAATGATTTAATCACAGATATCTTAGACAATGGTTTATATGGCACTATAAAATTATTGCTTGAAGAAGCTGGTGTTGAAGCTGGTTGTTGCCGTGAACCAATGAAAAAATATTCTCCAGAAATGAGAGCTAGAGCTAAAGAAATTTATAAAAAATATTTTTGATTTTAATTGAGAATTGAGTAAATTTTAGCTCATGAAAAGGTGCATTAATCATTGGTTTAATGCACCTTTTTAAAAAAAAGATTTAAAATAAAGAATTTTAAAAAAATAAATGATAATTTAGGAGGGAAAAAAGATGCAGGGATTTACATGGATAGATACTGCTGTGTTAGTAATATATTTACTTGGCGTTTTATTTGCTGGATTATGGTTTTCTAACAAAGAACATCAAGGCAAAGAATTTTTCAAAGGTGACGGAACTATTCCTTGGTGGGTAACTTGTGTATCTATTTTTGCTACTTTGTTAAGTCCTATTTCATTTTTATCATTACCAGGTAACTCTTATGGTGGTTCTTGGATTTTATGGTGGGCTCAAATTGGTATGTTGATTGCCATTCCATTAACTATTAAATATTTCTTACCAATATACAGCACTCTTCAAATTGATACAGCTTATCATTACTTAGAAAAAAGATTTGGTAGCAAAGGATTACGTATCTTAGGTGCGTTAATGTTCATTGTTTTCCAAACTGGTCGTATGTCTATCATCATGTACTTACCTTGCATTGCTTTAGCTGAACTTACTGGTATAAATGTAAATATTTTAATTATTGTAATGGGTATTATTGCAATTATCTATTCTTATAGCGGTGGCTTAAAAGCCGTTTTATGGACAGACTTTATCCAAGGTGTAGTTTTAATCGTAGGTATTGCGTTGACTTTAGTAGTTATGATTGCAAGCATTAATGGTGGATTTGGCACTGTTATGAATACTTTGACTACTGGTCATAAATTCTTATTAGAAAATGAAGTTTGGTTTAGCTCTGATATTTTATCTACAAGTGTATTCGTAATTTTAGTCGGTGGCGGTTTAACAACATTTTCTTCTTATGTATCCAGCCAAGATATCGTACAGCGTTTTACAACTACAACAGATATTAAACAATTAAATAAAATGACTTTAGGTAATGGGGTATTATCCATTTTTGCAGCAACTGTATTCTATTTAGTTGGTACAAGTTTATATGTATTCTATACTCAAAATCCAGACCTTTTGATGACTACTCGTCAAGATTTAGTATTTGCAACTTATATCACATATGAATTACCAGCAGGTATTACTGGTATCTTACTTGCAGCAATTTTCGCAGCAGCTCAGTCCACTTTATCTACAGGTATTAACTCCGTAGCTACAAGCTGGGTATTAGATATTCAATCTGTAATCAATCCTGAAATGTCTAGTGAACGTCAAACAAAAATAGCTCAATATATTTCTTTAGGTATTGGTATTTTAGCTATCATCGTAGCTATATTCTTAGCTAGTGGAGATATTAAATCTGCTTATGAATGGTTCAATAGCTTTATTGGTTTAGCACTTGGCGCTTTAGTAGGTATGTTCGTACTTGGTGCATTTAGCAAACATGCAAATGCTAAAGGTGCTGTTGCAGCATTCATCGTATCTAGCATCATCGTAATTTATCTCAAATATTTTGTACCATCTGTTTCTTACTGGACATATACAATTATTACAATTATTAGCTCTTTAGTAGTTGGTAATATTGTAAGCTATTTAACAGATAAAAGTTTTGTGGCTCCAAAAGGAACTACTGTATATACAAGTAAAGCTCCATCTAGTAAATAATTGATGTAAATAAATGTTGAAATTGTGTTTTCATTAATGCAATTTCAACATTTAATGTTTAGATAATTTTTTATGATTTTAAATATAGTTTGGAGGCATTTTAATGATTTTTGGCAATATTAATCAAGAAAAAACATATGAGTTTTTGCCTGAAAATGTGAAAGCTTGTTTTAAATATGTAAAAGAACATGATTTATTAAATTATGAAAAAGGAACACATAAAATTGATGGAGATAATCTTTATGTGAATGTTGCAGAATATACTACAGTAAAACGTGAAGAACGTTTTTGGGAAGCACATAAAGCATATTTAGATATTCATATTTTAGTCAAAGGCGAAGAAACCATAGATATTAACTTCATTGAAAATATGAAACTTGGTGAATATAAAGAAGCGGACGATTTTCTACCTATGGAAGGTGATATGCAAGCTAGTGTAATTTTAAAACCAGGTGATTTCTTGATTTGTTATCCAGAAGATGCACATCGCACAGGTGTTATAGCAACTAAAGTAAGTGATTTGAAAAAAGGCATTTTTAAAGTAAAAATTTAATTTTTATAATATATGAGGTGGATTAATATGAAAAAATTATTAGCTAGCTTGATTGTTTCTGCTACAGTAGCAGCTACTTTACCGTTAACTTCAGCATTTGCAGCTCCAGAAACAGTTGGACAACCACAGATTTTATGGCAGTCTGTAGGAACTTTATCACCAGCACAAGGTCAGACTGAAAATATCGGTGTAGCTGGCATGTTATCTGGAAATTATAACGGCTATATCATTGCAGGTGGTGGAGCTAATTTCCCTAACGGTGGCCCTGCTGTAGGTGGTCCGAAAAAAACATATTCTGATGTATATGTTTTTAAAGCTAGTAAAGAAGGTTTAACAGAAGTTGACCATCAACAAATGCCTTTTGAAATTGCTTATGGTATGTCTGTAACTACTAAAGATGGTGTTTACTATATCGGTGGTAGTACAGATGCAGTAGGTGCAAAAACTATAACTCGTTTGACTACTGATGCAAAAGGTAAATTGAAAATTGAAAAAGTTGGAGAATTACCTTTTAAAATACAAAATGGTGTAGCTGGCTATGCAAATGGAGCACTTTATATTGGTCTTGGTAATCAAGATGGTAAAGCAAGTGCAGATTTTTATAAATTTGATTTAAAATCAAAAGAATTAACAAAATTAGCAAGCTTCACAGGTGCTTTACGTGAACAGTCAGTATCTCAAATTTTGAATAATAAATTATATGTATTTGGTGGCGGTACAAATACTGCGTTAACAGATGGATATGTATATGATATTCAAAAAGATGCATGGGATAAAGTGGCTAGCGTAGAAGTTGATAATAAAGCTATCTCTGTATATGGTGGAAATTCCATAAAATTAAATGAAGATGAAATGCTTGTAATTGGTGGCTTTAATAAAGAAGTTTACGATTGGGCTGTAAGTAATTTAGGAAGCTTAAAAGATCAAGAATTGGCAGATTTTAAAGCTAAATATTTTGGTGCAGATGTAGCAGAATTTAAATGGAATAATCAAATTTTAGTATACAATGCTAAAACAAATACATGGCGCTCCATTGGACAAATTCCATTTAATGCACCATGTGGTGAAGGTCTTGTTTATGCAGGAGATAGTATTATATCTATCAATGGCGAAGTAAAACCAGGTGTTCGCAGCAATAGAATTTATCAAGGTTTTATTGTAAAATAAGATTAAGATAAATTTATTGCAAAGAAGGGCGAGATTATGGAGAAACAAAAGTATATTTGCATAGACATCGGTGGTACAGCTATAAAATATGGTTTAGCTGATGAACAGGGGAATTTTATAGAAAAAAGTTCAATGCCCACAGAAGCTAAATTATATGGAGGTCCAGGTATTGTAGAAAAAGTAAAAACAATTATTAGTGGCTATATTACGAACTATCAAGTTGCTGGAGTTGCCATATCTACAGCTGGCATGGTAGACCCTAAAGAAGGATGTATCTTCTATGCTTTACCAGATGCAATACCTGATTATACAGGAGTACAGTTAAAGAAAATTGTTGAAACTGAGTTTAATTTAAATTGTGCGGTAGAAAATGATGTTAATTGTGCAGCTTTAGGCGAAATGTGGTTAGGAGCAGGGAAAGGTTGTTCTTCACTATTTTGCATAACTGTAGGAACAAGCGCAGGCGGTTGTGCTGTATATAATCATCAAGTAATACATGGTGTTTGTAATAGTGCTGGAGAAATTGCTTATATGAGAATTCCTAAGGGAACAATGCATGAAGTAGTTTCAACAACTCGATTAGTAAAAGATGTAGCAAAAGCAAAACAATTAGATGAAAAAGAATTAAATGGTAAAATCATTTTTGATTGGGCAAAAAATGGTGATGAAGATGCTAAATTTGCTATTAATACATTGATGGAAAATTTAGCAGATGGCATTACTAATATAACAGCTGTTTTAAATCCTGAAATGATTATTTTAGGTGGTGGCATAATGGCACAAAGTAAATATTTGAGACCATTGATAGATAATGCCTTAAAACAAAGATTAGTAGAAGATGTATATACCCATACAAAAGTGGATTTTGCCAAATTGGAAAATGATGCTGGAATGTTAGGTGCATTATACAATTTATTACATCAAACAATGTGATTTGGAGAGAATATTATGAAGATCTTACATCAATTAGATAGACCAAATTTCAAAGCATCAAAATCTGATAAAATCTTAATAAGATATATAAAAGAACATGCAGAAGAATTTTGTACAACACCTATAGCTTCTTTGGCAATAAATTGTGGAGTTAGTGAAGCAACTATTACACGTTTTGTGAGAAAAATGGGCTTTGCAAGTCTTCAATTATTTAAACTTACATTGACTGAAGAAATGGTTAATAATAAACAACGAACTATAATCAGCAAAGATATTACTTGTGATGAAAGTATTATCATAACAGCAAATAAGTTATTAGCCAATAATATAGCAACTTTAGAACAAACAGTAAGTGGTTTAGATGAAGATATTTTATTGAAAAGTGTAAATATGCTAAAAAAAGCTGAACGTATATTTTTTATAGGTTTAGGAAATTCAGGATTTGTAGCTGATGACTCAGCTTATAAATTTATGCGTATTGGTTTTAATGCAAGAGGCATAGATAATAGTCATCTTATAATGCTTCATATGGCACTTTTACATGAAAATGATGTTGTAGTGGTTATTTCTCATTCAGGTGAATCTTTTGAAATTATAAAAGCTGTTGAGCTTGCTAAACGAAATGGTACAAAATTAATCGTAATAACATCAAATAGAGATACTATTTTAAAAGAATATGCTGATGCTTGTATTTTTTATGAAACAAGAGAATCTATATTGGAAACTGGCTCAATTACCACAAAATTAACGCAAATTTTTATCATTGATTTATTATATACTCAGGTTGTTAAAGATACTATGGACTTAGCTTCTGCATTCAAACAAAGAACAACAGAAGCAATCAATATTTTAAGATTAGATAATAAAAAATAAAAATTTAAAATTAAAGGAAAATAAGGAAGGTATATATAATGCGTATAATAGTTACAGATTCTTATGAAGAAATGAGCAAAGTAGCAGCAAGAATAGTAGCAGGTCAGTTATATTTAAAACCAAATAGCGTACTTGGTCTTGCAACAGGTTCTACACCAGAAGGTATGTATGCAAACTTAGTAAAAGTTCATCAAAGTGTAGGTCTAGATTTTTCAGAAGTAATTAGCTTTAACTTAGATGAATATATTGGATTAGACAAAGAAAATGAACAAAGCTATTACTATTTTATGCATAAACATTTATTTGACCATGTAAATATCAAACCAGAAAATATTCATATACCAAATGGAAATCCTGAAAACTTAGAAGAAGAATGCAAAAAATATGATAAATTAATCGAAGCAAAAGGCGGTATAGACCTTCAAGTTTTAGGTATAGGGCAAAATGCTCATATTGGCTTTAATGAACCAGATATCAAATTTGAAGCAACTACTCATAAAGTAAAATTAGATGAAGAAACAATCAAAGCAAATTCAAGATTTTTTGAAAATGAAGAAGATGTACCTAAATATGCAATTAGCATGGGTATTAAAACTATCATGCTCGCTAAAAAAATCATTTTACTTGCTAGTGGTAAAAATAAAGCAGAAGCAATTTACAAAGCAGTATATGGTAGCGTAAGACCAGATGCACCAGCTTCTATTTTACAATTACATCAAGATGTGGTTGTAATCGTAGATAAAGATGCAGCTTCTTTATTGCCAGAAAAAGATAAAAAGGTTTTTGTAAAATAAAATAAAAATCAAGAGCAACCTTCAAGAATTTATAAGTTTTTATATTATTGAAGGTTGTTTTTTTATTATGCAATTATAAATAAAATATATGAACAATTATTTTAAGTATAGATATTTACTATTTTATAAAAAAGTGTATAATAATAATTAAATAAATTAATTATTAATTTTTTAACTAGTAATAAAAACAATTAAATATAAAAATCAAGTTGAAATAATGGTATTTTAGCTGTTATTTTAAGGCGATTTAATATTATATTTTATATTGCAATAAAAAACCGAGGAGGTTATTTTGAGTGAACATTCACGAATATCAGGCTAAACAAATTTTTAGAGAATTTGGTGTTGCAGTGCCAAATGGTGTACCTGCTTTTTCCGTTGATGAAGCTGTTGCAGGTGCAAAAGAAAAATTAGAAGGTCCAGTATATGTTGTAAAAGCACAGATTCACGCTGGTGGTCGCGGTAAAGCTGGCGGTGTAAAACTCGCTAAGTCTTTAGACGAAGTGCAAACTTATGCAAATGAAATTTTGGGCAAAGTTTTAGTAACAAAACAGACAGGCCCAGCTGGTAAAAAAGTAAATCGTCTTTTAATTGAAGAAGGCTGTAAATTTAAAAAAGAATTATATTTAAGTTTCACAGTTGATCGTGTATCTTCTAGAGTTGTTATGATTGGTTCTGAAGAAGGCGGTATGGAAATTGAAGAAGTAGCAGCTAAAACTCCAGAAAAAATTTTCAAAGAATATATTGATCCATTATTAGGGCTTACTTCTTACCAAGCAACTCGCATGGCATTTAAAATGAACTTCACTCCAGCATCTGTACGTAGTGCAGCAGCTTTAATGCAAAATCTTTATAATTTATTCATTGCCAAAGATTGTTCTTTAGCAGAAATCAATCCACTTGTAATCACTGAAGATGATAAAGTAATGGCTCTTGATGCTAAATTGAATTTTGATGATAGTGCATTATTCCGTCATCCAGAAATTCAAGCATTGCGCGATGAAACAGAAGAAGATCATAAAGAACGTGAAGCTGCAGAGCTTGGTCTTAACTATGTAAACTTAGGTGGCGACGTTGCTTGTATGGTAAATGGCGCAGGTCTTGCAATGGCTACTGTTGATATTATTAAATATTACGGTGGAGAGCCTGCAAACTTCTTGGATATTGGTGGTCAAAGTTCTCCAGAAGATAATGCTAAAGCATTTAAAATCATGCTTGAAGGTGGTCAAGCAAAAGGTATTTTTGTTAATATTTTCGGTGGTATTAACAGATGTGATAAAGTTGCAGAAGGTATAGTAAAAGCAAGTCAATTAATTGACCTCAATGTTCCAATCGTTGTACGTCTTGAAGGTACTAATGTTGAAGAAGGTCGCGAAATTTTGAAAAATGCAAATGTACCAGGTCTTATCATGGCAGAATCCATGGAACAAGGTGCACAGAAAATCGTAGAATTAGTAAAAAATGCCTGATGCGGGAGGGAATAGTTCGTGGGAATTTTTATTAATAAAGACACAAAAGTAATTGTACAAGGGGCAACTGGTAAAGTTGCTATATTCCATACAGCACATATGCTTGAATATGGTACAAATATCGTAGGTGGTGTAACACCAGGAAAAGGCGGTCAAGTTGTAGGCGGTGTGCCAATTTTCAATACAGTAGAAGAAGCTGTTGAAAAAACAGGTGCAAATGCTTCTGTAGTATTCGTACCTGCAAGATTTGCAGCAGATAGTATTTTAGAAGCTATTGATGCTAATCTTGATATAGTAGTATGTGTAACAGAACATATTCCTGTTTTAGATATGGTAAAAGTTCGTCGTGCTTTAGAAGGCAAGAAAACTCGTCTTATCGGTCCAAACTGCCCTGGTATTATGACAACTGATGAATGTAATATTGGTATTATTCCAGGAAAAATTCATCGTAAAGGTCATATCGGTATCGTATCTCGCTCTGGTACATTGACTTATGAAGCAATGGATCAGATGACAAAAGCAGGTCTTGGTCAGACAACTATCGTAGGTATTGGTGGAGACCCTGTAAAAGGAACAGATTTCATTGATGTATTAAAAGCATTTAATGAAGATCCTGAAACAAAAGCTGTTATGATGATTGGTGAAATTGGTGGTAATGCTGAAGAAGATGCTGCTGCATGGATTAAAGCAAATATGAAAAAACCGGTAGCTGCATTCATTAGCGGTCAGCAGGCGCCTCCAGGTAAACGTATGGGTCATGCTGGTGCTATTATTGCAGGTGGCAAAGGCTCTGCAGCAGATAAAATCAAAGCTTTGAACGAAGTAGGTATTGAAGTTGCTAAAACTGTAGCTCATATGGGTGATACTATGGTTGAAACACTTAAAAAAGCTGGTATCTATGAAGAATGTAAAACTTGCTAATTAAAGTGAGTTATAAAAAATGCGAACTTAAATTTAAGTTCGCATTTTTTATATTATTTAGCTTAATGATGATTTTAGTTAATAAAAAAGCCCTCAGTTAATCTGAGGGCTTTAATTTTAAAATAATTTATTCTTTAGCACTTGCGATAGCTTTTTTTACACTTTCAGCAGAAGCATAGAGTAAATCAAGTTCTTCTTTTGGAAGATGTGGAGCGAAGGAACGAACGATACCATCAGCACAAATCATACGAGGGATACTAAGAGCTACATCACTTAAGCCATATTCTCCTTCTAATACAGCAGACATAGGTAAAATAGTATGTTCATTGTACATAAAGGATTTTGTGAAACGAGCAGCTACCATAGCGATACCAGTGTTTGTATAACCTTTTAAGTTAATGATATCATATGCTCTATTTACGAGTGCTTGTTCAATAGTTTTTTTATCAAGTTTGTCATCAAAATGGAAGTATTCATCAACATGTTCAAGACCAAGACCTGCAACGTTTACTGTGCTCCATGCAGCGAAAGCAGAGTTACCATGTTCACCAAGAACATAACCATGAATATTTTTAGGGTCTATATGATAACGGTCAGCAATGATTCTGCGTAAGCGGAAAGTTTCAAGCATTGTACCAGTACCAATGATTTTTTCACGTGGATAATCAAATTGTGTAGAAACATGGTATGTAGCTACATCAAGAGGATTTGTAATCATGAGGATAAGAGCATCTTTAGTGTATTTAGTGATTTCGGACATAACACTGCTCATGATTTTGCAGTTTGTTTTAGATAAGATAAGACGGTCAGCTTTTTCACCAGGTTTAATACTAGGACCAGCAGTAATGATGATTAAGTCAGCATCTTTACAATCAGAGTAATCACCATGGTAAGTTCTGATATTTAAGCTATGAATACAAGATGTAGCATCATTAGCATCAAGAGCTTCACCTTTACATTTATTTTCATTTAAGTCGATAAGTGCAATTTCAGAAGCAAGTTGGAAATCTAAGAGTTTTGTAAGAACAGCAGAACCTACATTACTAGCCCCAACAATGACAACTTTACCTTTAAACATTATAATATACCCCCTAAGTTTTATACTAATTATTATGACCACATAATAACACTTGAAATATTGATTGTCAATTATCTTATCCATAACTTTTATAAATATAAGTATAATCTATGTTTATCATAATAAAAGGAAAATATATTAAGATAAATTTAATAAATATAACTATATATAGAAGGAATTATATTAAAATTTAGAAATAATATTTATTTTGAGCTAATCATATTTAAAGTAGCTTTTTCTTGCCAAATTAATATATGTATTATATATTATAAAGTATTAAAACTAGATAATTAACTTATAATTTGGTAAGAGAAGGGAAGTAGGATAAATGTTTGGAATGTCCATGGATATTGGGATTGACCTTGGAACAGCGAATGTCCTTATTTATATAAAAGGTAAAGGTATTGTTATGCGTGAGCCTTCCGTTGTGGCTATAGATAATGATACTAATCGTATTTTAGCTATTGGTGAAGATGCTCGTCGTATGATTGGACGTACTCCTGGAAATATTGTAGCTATAAGACCACTTAGAGATGGTGTTATCGCTAATTATGAAATTACTGAACAAATGATTAGATATTTTATAGGTAAAGTATCTGGACGTCGTTTTATGTTTAGACCTCGTGTTATGATATGTGTACCTTCTCGTATAACTACAGTAGAAAAAAGAGCTGTTCAAGAAGCTGCAATGCAAGCTGGAGCAAGTCATGCTGAACTTATTGAAGAACCAATGGCAGCTGCTATGGGTGCAGGTCTTGATGTAGCTGAACCAAATGGTTGCATGGTAGTAGATATCGGTGGAGGAACAACTGATGTCGCTGTAATCAGCTTAGGTGGCGTAGTAGTAAGCGATTCACTTCGCATGGCTGGTGATAAATTTGATGATTGCATTATCACTTATATAAAAAATAAACATAATGTAATGATCGGTGAACGCACAGCTGAAACTATTAAAATTGAAGTAGGACAAGCTTTTGCAGGAGCTCGTGATGAAAAAATTGAAATTCGTGGTCGCGATTTGATTACAGGACTTCCAAAAACAATTGAAGTAAAATCTGATGAAGTAAGTGAAGCTTTAGCTGAACCAGTATCTTCTATTGTACAATGTGTAAAACGTGTATTAGAAGATACTCCACCAGAATTATCTTCTGATATTATGGATAGAGGTATTATCATGACTGGTGGCGGTGCTATGCTTTATGGATTAGATAGCTTAATTCAAAAAGAAACTGGCATTACTACTTATTTAGCAGATGATCCATTGACTTGCGTAGCTATTGGTACTGGTAAAGCTCTTGAATATATGGATAAAATTACTAGAATTAGTAAAAAATCAAATGGACATGAACGTAAAATAGAAGAATAAAAAAAGGCTGCTTTAGCAGTCTTTTTTTCTTAGTAAAATAAATTTAATTGATAAAATATATGAGATACAAAAGGAATAAAAAGATGAATTTAAAAAAAATATTTATATTTATGATGGTGGGAATATGTTTATTCCAATTACCTGTCGCAAATGCAAAGAATAATTCAGCCAAGAATATACAAACTAAAATAACTACAGAAAAAATAGAAAAATCTATGATAAATTCTATTCGTTTTAGTAAAGCATCAGATAAAGTTAGAGTTGTTTTTGATATAAATCCTGATACAAAATATGATGTAAAACAACAGCCAAATGGCGATATAATGGTAGATTTTTCTGAACCTATAAATAAACAATATTTAAGTGGTATCAATGTAAATGATGATACAGTTCCTTTTTTAGAAGTATATAGTGATGACAAAACAAGTTGTGTTGTTATAAAAGTAGCAGATAATAGCGCATTTGATATGGGAGAATTAAATAATCCTCGAAGATTGTATATAGATGTGCAAAAAGATTATGAGTATAGCATTACTAAAGAATTAGAGCCAGGATTGACACAGATTTCTTATTACAGCAAAAAATCAGGTGTAAAACAACATGCTCAGTTAGTAGAAGTTAGTCCTAAATATTTTAAATTTGTACCTGTTTTAGGTGGCGGAGATAAGATGGCAAAAAATACAGTTTCTGCTATGTCTGATTATGTAAATGCAGCAGTAGCTGAAAATGCTTCTTATTTTGGTTCTGGTAAGGAATTATATGGTGTAACTAAAATTGCAGGAGATTTAGTTTCTTCTATGTATTTGACACGCACTGGATTTGGTGTATTGGCAGATGGAACACCTTATATTGGTGATGTAAGTTATAGTGGTATTGTGCAAAGTAAAAATGGAGATGTATATGTTTCTGGTTTAAACGGCACAAGAACAAGTGATAGTGTAATGTTATATAATCAATATTATGGAAAATCCACAGGTACAGATAATAGTGGTATTGAATATGTAGTAAAAGATAATAAAATTGTAAAAATAAACAGTGGCAATAGCCTTTTAAGACCTGGTGAAATTGTTGTATCTGCAACAGGTAATGGGAAAAATATATTATCAGGTTTAAATGTAGGCGATGATTTAGTAGTAAATCAGATTTTAAATACTCCATGGGATAGCGCTACAGATATTTTAGGCGTAGGGCCTCGTTTAGTAAAAAATGGTCAAGTTGATATAACTTCATCTATAGAACAGATTGGTCCAGATGTTACAGGGGCTAGAGCGCCTAGAACAGCAGTGGGTATCTTAAAAAATGGAAATGTATTATTTGCAGTTTTAGATGGTAGACAAGCTCATAGTAAAGGTATGATGCTTGATGAATTTGCTAGATTTTTAATCGGTATGGAAGTTGTTGATGCTGTTAATTTTGATGGTGGCGGTTCATCTGAATTAGTTATCGGTGGGAAAATAGTAAATTCTCCATCAGATGGAATGGAAAGACCTGTAGCAACAGCACTTACAGCTGTACGCCGTTAGCTTGTTAAGAATACAAGGATATGGTATTATCAAATTAGAATAATTTTATTTTAAAACGAATTTAATGGGAAAAATAAAAGACTTATCAAAGGAAGTGATTGAGATGAAAAGAAAATATTTAATCTTATCGACGATTATAGCTTTAATATTGTTGACTACAGTAGGATTAGCTATGGGAAATAAACAAGTGGAACAAAAAGCAGTAATTGCAGGGACAGTAAGTTCAACAGTGGCAGAAGGTACTACTGTGAAAATGGGAGATTCTCTAGTGGAAATATCTACACTTACAGGTACTTCAGCAGCTGCTAGAGCAACTGTTAATGGTGTAGTAAAACAGGTTTTAGTAAAAGTTGGTGATAATATAACACCAAATCAAGTAGTAGTATATGTTGAACAGCTAGAATAATAAGAGAAAGAGAATTGGTGTAGTATTAATGATAAAATATTTAGTAACGATATGTTTAATGTTGTTATTGTATACAAATTCTGCATTAGCTATGCCTCCAATAATGACAACGTCAGAATTAAAACCAGGGATGCAAGGTTATGCAGAAACTGTAGTTCAAGGAGCACAGCAGGTTAGTTTCAATGTAGAAATAATAGGTGTAGTCAATAATGGAAAAGGCTCATCAAAACAGATATTAGCGCGTGCATATGGACCGATTATTGAGGAAACAAACGGCGTTATTCATGGTATGAGCGGTAGTCCTGTATATGTTGATGGCAAATTAATTGGTGCAGTTGCTAGAGCTGTCGGTCAAGATGTATTACCATATAAATTTTATATAACACCTATTGAAGAAATGTTAAAGATTTGGACTTTGCCAGACCCTTTAGCTGTGATAAATAAATCTAATATAGAAAAAGTAAAAATACCTTCACTAGAAGAATATGAAAAAAATCAAGATAATTATGATGAAAATATTGATAAAGAAGTAGAAAAATATAAATCAAAACATCTAGCGACACCAGAAGGGCAAGAAGCTGTAAAAGGTAAGGCACAAAAACGCTTAGAAGAAATATTAAGTGGTCTTGATATAGAAACGCAAGAAGATAAAACAGATGTTGATGCTGACATTGTGCAAACAGATAAAATCATAAAAGATTTAGAAGATAATTCTAAAACAGATGTTAATGCTGATAAATTAGAAGAACATATATCTTTGACTGATTTTATTTTGAAAAGCTTAGAAAAACAAAATAAAGCTCAAGCAAGTAGTTTTAATAATACTTCGATGATGCCGATTTATGTTTCAGGCTTTAATGATAATGCCTTAAATTTCTTAGCTAATAATTTAAAATATAAAAATATGACACCGTATAATACAGGGGAATTTATCAGTGCTCCTATGGGAAATAAAGATAGTGATATCAAGCAAAATGCAACGTTGAAAGCTGGCGATCCTGTAGGCGTAGTTATGGCTTATGGTGATTTTTCTGCTGGGGGAACAGGTACAGTAACAGCTGTTGAAGGCAATAAAATATTGGGATTTGGTCATGCAATGACTTACAAGGGAAATGTAAATTATTTTATGACTGAAGCTGATATTATAGGCTCAGCAGGTGGTATCTTAAATGGCGTGAAGGTAAGTTCTTTTGGGAAGATCATCGGTAGAGTTAATCAAGACCGTTTCAGTGGTGTAGGTGGAATTTTAAATGAATATCCATCTTCTATTCCTGTAAGGGTTAAAGTAAAAGATAGAAATTTAGGCAAAGAAGAAACCTTTGTATCCAAAATTGCATATGATGAAGATATTTTGCCAACTTTAGCATCAAGTATTGTATATGCTTCTATGGATAGAACGGCAGATAGAGCAAGTTATGGTACATCAAAAATAAAATTTACCATAATGACAGATGAAGTTCCTGAAGGAAAATTTGAGCGAGAAAATATGTTTTATGATCCTAAAGATGTCGGTCAATTTACGGTGGGAGAATTGACACAAGCATTGTATTTCTTATGCACAAATATGGATAAACCTTCTAATATCTTAGATGTAAAAGTAGATGTGGATTTTACTTCTAGTAGAAAAACAGCTTCTATTGTCAGTGCTATTCCAGATAAAGAGGAAGCTAAACCGGGCGAATTAGTTAATTTTAATGTGACATTAAAACCATATCGTCGAGAAAATGTGACAGTAACTATACCATACACCATTCCTAAAACTCAAAAAGAAGGTCAAATGTTTTTAGAAGTAAAAGGTGGTGGCTTTGTACAATTAGGACAAGTTTTACAAAGTGGATTAGTTGTAACACCGCAAGATATAGCTCAATTATCTACAGTTGACCGTTTGAATGAAATAAAAAATTTGAATAAAAATAATGAAATAGTTATTTCACCAACAATTGATGTAGAAAGCGAAAAAGATCAAGATAAAGCGATAAAAGAAGCTATAAAATTATCTGAAGAAATTGGTAAAATGAGTAAAAAAGAACGAGAAGAGTTCAATAAAAATCGTGAAAGTAAAATATCTACAGATTATGTGATTGATAATTTTATCCAAACGAGTATAAATATTAAAAAATGATTAAAAGCTTAAAAAAAAGTAAATAACTATTTACTATTTTTAAATTCATTGCTAAAATCGAATAGTGAGAAAATATCCGTGAGTCTTTCTCACGGATATTTTTTTCGATAAAGTTAATAGCTATAAAGTTGAGGATTTATAAAATGATAATAAGATTTTTTGAAAAAATAGGGAGATTTGTTATTGGTCATTTAGAAACTTTAGGGCAATTTACTATTTTAATAGGCAATACGATTGCACAATTAAGATATCCTCCGAGAATGCGACATGTTTTTCAGCAAATGTCACATTTAGGTGTAGATACATTGCCGATTATAACACTTACGATGTTATTTACGGGTATGGTAATAACATTGCAGACTGCTACAGAATTTATTCGTTTAGGAGCACAATCTACAGTAGGTGGTATAGTAACTATTGCTGTAGGGCGTGAACTTGGACCAGTTTTAGCAGGTGTTGTAACAGCCGGTAGAGTTGGCGCAGCTATAACAGCTGAAATCAGTACAATGAAGGTAACGGAACAAATTGATGCTTTAAAAGTTATGGCTACTAATCCAATTGGTTATTTAGTAGTACCTCGACTGATAGCTTGTATGCTTATGTTGCCTATTTTAGTAGTTTTTGGCGATGTCATTGGCTCTATTGGTGGTTGGATGGTAGCAGAATATTATGATATTAATATTTATATGTATTTACATTCAATAGACACTTTTGTAGATGTTCATGATATAACAGGTGGTTTATTAAAATCCATTGTATTTGGTGCAATTATCGCTATTGTAGGTTGTTATTATGGTTTAAATGCTCAAAATGGTGCAGAAGGTGTAGGTAAAGCAACGACTCGTTCTGTCGTAATTTCAATTATTGTTATATTCTTTAGTAATTGTTTATTATCTATGTTGCTTTATCGTTGAGGTGGTATAATGATAAAAGTAGTCAACATATATAAATCTTTTAAGGATAGATTGATTTTAAACAATATTAATTTTGAAGTTAATAAAGGTGAAACCTTAGTTATAATTGGCGGTAGCGGTTCAGGTAAATCGACTTTATTGAAATTATTAATAGGGCTGTTACGACCTGAACAAGGACAGATTTTCATTGATGGTAAAGAAATATCAAAATTAAAAGAAGAAGAACTAGATAAAGTACGTTTAAATATGGGAATGGTTTTCCAATATTCTGCGTTATTTGATTCAATGAGTGTAGGCGATAATGTAGGCTTTGGTTTACAAGAGCATAGCAAATTATCTGCCAAGGAAATCAAAGAAATTGTAGAAGAAAAATTAAATTTAGTAGGTTTATCTGGTTTTGCAAATTACATGCCGAATGAATTATCTGGTGGTATGAAAAAACGTGTTAGTTTAGCTAGGGCAATTGCTTTTGAACCGAAAATTTTATTGTATGACGAGCCAAGTTCGGGTTTAGACCCTGTAACTTCTGCTAAGATTGATGAGCTTATTGTACAGATGCAAAAATTATTAGGTGTTACTTCTATAGTGGTAACACATGATATGAAAAGTGCTTTTTATATTGCAGATAGAATTGCTATGTTGTATCAAGGTGAGATGATAGCAATTGGCACTCCAGATGAAATAAGAAATTCCACAGATAGTAGAGTTTTAGAATTTATAAATGTTAGCCAAATTAGAAAGAGGTGAAAAAATGTCCAATGAAGCAAAAGTAGGGATTTTTACGACAATCGGCTTAGCCTTATTAATTGGTATTATAGTTTATTTAAGTGGCTTTAGTTTTGGCAAAGAAAAAGACTATACTTTTGATATCACTTTTAATCAAGTTACAGGATTAAAGATAGGTGCTGGTGTTAGTTATGCCGGTATTGATGCTGGGCGAGTATCAGCGATTGAAGCTTATAAAGATAAGGCAAGAGTTACTGTTGTCATAAAAGGAAATATGCAGATTGCAAAAGACTCATTATTTACCATCAGTAGTGATGGTTTAATGGGTGAAAAATTTATCAGCATCATGCCACCACAACATCCATCTGGTGAGTATCTAGTAGGTGGAGAAGAAGTGCATGGTGTTGATGAAAAAGGATTAGATTATTTATTGGTTCAAGCTAGTGTGACTTTAGATGATGTAAGAGGTTTGATAAAAAGTATGAATGACATTTTAGGTAACCAAGATGTACAGAAATCTTTAATTCAAACAGCAGTAAATCTTAAAGATTTAACTGGAAATATGAACCAATTAATGCAAGTTATGTCTACATTAGCAGTTAATAATCAGCAAGATATTGATAATATGATTAAAAATTTATCTGCAATGACAGCTAGTATGGCTAAGGCTGCAGATGAAATTGAAATCATGATAAATGATTTTGCTGGTGATGGCGAAACTGCTAATAATATGAAAGTTGCGATTGCTAATTTATCAGCAACTAGTGAAAGTGTAAAAAAAATGGCAACTAATATGGAAACTGTAGTTGCAGACCCACAGACAGCACAAAGCTTGAAAAACATAATCAGCAACGCAGATAATATATCACAGCGTGCAGATAATATGATGAGTAAAGTGTCTTCTATTGAAGTTAAGCCAGGTGTAGAAGCATTGTATAGTGGTGGGCAATCTGAATGGATGGTAAATGCTGATGTAAAAGTTTATACAGATCCAAATTCTTTTTTGCTAATAGGCGCCGATGATATTGGCGGTGATGATAGTGGTACTAATCTACAGATAGGAACAGGTAATGGCATTTTTACAGGTAGAGGTGGATTAGTTGATGATAAAGTCGGCGTGGGTGTTGACTTAAAAGCAGGAGAAAAAGGAAAAATTTCTGTAGATGCTTATGATCCTAATGATTTAAGAGTTAAATTAAAAGGTCAATATGAAGTGGCGCAAGACACATATTTAATAGGTCAGATAAAAGATATTAATGATTCAGATGAAAGAGCCGCTTATGTAGGCTTAAGACATGAATTTTAATTTGGGAGGATTTGAAAATGAATAAAAAGTCTTTAAATAAAACAATAACAGCTGTGTTATTAAGTGGCTCATTATTTTTAGGTGGTAGTAATTTAGCTTTTGCACAAGATACTGTAGATTTAACTTTAGATAATACAGTAGAATTAGCATTAGAAAATAATAGAACTATAAAACAGTCTGTATATGATACAGATTCAGCTCGTTGGGCATTGAGTGAAGCAAAAGGTCAAAAAGGCTTTTCTATCAATTGGCAAACAGTAGCAGCTGCTGCTGGTGGGGAAACATATGATATGTATAATAGAGATTCTACTTATCAAAACGTGGTAGAAGCTTCTATTCCATTATATACAGGCGGACAATTAGAAAATAATATTAAAAGTAAAGAAATCGGTGTAGATATCAGCGATTTAACTTTGGAAAATACAAAACAACAGATTAAATATGATACAACAAAAGGCTATTATAATATTTTACAGTGCCGTAATTTAGTAGGTGTAAATCAGGAAACTGTAGATCAATTGCAAGCACATTTAGATACAGTTAATGCTAAATATGCTGCAGGTACAGTAGCTAAATCTGATGTATTGCGCTCTCAAGTAGAACTAGCAGATGCTAAACAAAATCTTGTAAATGCAGAAAACAATTATGATTTATCTATTTCTTCTTTGAATAATTTAATTGGTTTACCTATAGATACTAAAATTAATATTCAAGATGAATTAAAATATACAAAATATGATTTAAGCTTAGCTGAATGTATGGATTTAGCGATGACAAATCGTCCAGATGGTGTTGCAGCAGCTAAATCTATTGAACAAGCTAAAGCAAGTGTAAAAGCAGCCCAAGCTGGTAATTTACCACAACTTTCTGCTTATGCAAGTTATACTATTGATGGTAATGATGCTTTTAACAATGATGCAGCAGAACAATCTGAAATTGGTGTTAAAGCTAGTTGGAACCTTTTTGATAACAATGTAACTAAAGCGCAGGTAAGACAAGCAGAAGCAGCTTTAGCTAAAGCTCAAGAAAATGCTCAATATGTAAATGAAGGCATTCAATTAGAAGTACATCAAGCATATTTGAATTTACTTTCTGCTGAAAAAAATATTCAAACAACGAGTGTAGCAGTAAATCAAGCAAGTGAAGATTATACTATCGCACAAGTTCGTTATACTGCAGGTGTAGGTACTAATATCGATGTTATGGATGCAGCAGTTGCTTTGACTACAGCAAAAACAAATTATGTACAAGCTCTTTATGATTACAATGTAAGTAAAGCTCAGTTAGATAAAGCAATGGGTCTTCCTGTTGATTTAGATGTTCAAGCAGTAGCAGCAAAAACATATTAAGATATTTTCTCTATAATAAATTCATGCTATACTAAAAACAGAATAAACTATTTAAACGGGAACTAAAATAGTTCCCGTTTCTTAGTATAGAGATTATTTAACTATTTAATATAGAGGTGAGTTAGATGCAAAAAAAGTCTAAAATTATTGTAGGAGCTAGTGTATTTATAATATTTTGTATAAGTTTAATGACTTTTTTATGGATAAACTCTCAATCTTTCAAACAAGAAACGGCTAATTTAATATCTAAACAAGTAGAAAATATCTTAGGTACGAAAATAAATATAAATTCGTTATATATTGTATCTACAAGTTCAGCAGCTATAGATGATGTAGAAATTTATGATAAAGAAAATGAATTAATAGCAAAAGCAGATAAGGTAGTATTTACTATAGATTTTTGGCAGATTTTGAGACAATCTCCATTAGCAGGATTAAGTGAAGTAGATGTCATCAATCCTGAGGTTAATATTATTCAGCGCAGTGATGGTTCATGGAACGTAGAAGATTTAATAGATAAAGACTCAGATACACCTGTTGATTTTAAAGGAATTGTAAAAGTCGAAAATGGACAATCTAAATTGCGCTTTGAAGGAAAGCAATTATCCATAGATAAAATTAATTTAGAAGCAGATTGCGCAGATTTAACAGCTATAAATCTTGATGGTAGTTTAAATCATGAAGATGCTTTAGTAGAATTTGATGGTGTTGTAGGTGAAGTAATCAAAACTAACTTAGAAATAAAAGCGCAAGATTTAGATATTTTGAAATACTTGCCATTTATACCAGAAGAGTATTTAGCTAATGTTAATATAAAACAAGGTTTTATAAATAAGGCAAATATAACAATTAGTGGTAATTTAGAAAATCAATACACTTTAGATGGTTCTGTTAGTTTTGTAGATGGCGCATGTGAAGTCTTAGGTCAAAATGTAGAAGATATACGAGGTATTATTTTATTAAATAATAAAAATATACAATTATTTGTAAGTGGAAGTGCTCAAGGACAAAAAGTAGCTGTTCATGGAAATATTGAAGACTATATGACTGAACCGCGTTTGCGTTTAATCGCAGAAAGTAAAAGTTTTAGACCTGAATTATTTATTGAAGGTATACCATTTAATGGCGAAGTTTCGTTTGTAAGTGCTATTTATGGTACTTTAGATGATATACGTATCGGTGCTCAAGTTAATTCTAAATTAGGATATATATATGATTATCCTATAGAAGATATAAATATTCAGGCTAGATATAGAGATAATAAAGTATTCATTGATGATTTTAGAGCAGATTTTGCTAATGGTTGGATTTGGGCATCTGGTCAATGTGATTTAGCTGATTTATCATATAAAGGTTCATTTAGAGCATCTAATATAGATATATCTATTTTTAATAATTATTTACCACAAGTAATTACAGGTAATGCTATTATTCGTGGCGATTTTAAAGGTCAAGGTGTAGAATTTGAAAACTTAGATCTCAGTGGTCGTCTAGAGGTAAATAATGGAAGTTATGATAATATACCAGTAGAAAAACTAGAAGCCTCTTTTTATAAAGAAAAAGATTTACTTCAAATTGATGCTTTAACGGCTAGTTTTGCTAATGGAGGAAAATTGGCAGCTAAAGGTGGTCTGCAAAATGATAATATAAATGCAGATTTTTATGCTTCAAATGTAGATATGTCTTTAGTTAAAAATTATTTACCAGATATAGATATTTCTGGAGATGCTAATTTTAGTGGTAGATTGTCTGGTCATTTAGATAATCCTGTATTGCGAATTGATTTAATGGCAAAAGATGGAGCGATATTAAATCAACCATTTGATTCATTATTAGTAAATGCGGTGGGTAATTTAGACGGTATGCGTGTAGATAGATGTCAGTTTATCAATGATGGTGAAATTACGCATGAAGCCACTGGATTATTAGGTTTTAAAGGCAAACAATTTATCGATATAGTAGTGCAGACAAAACAAGCACGTGTAGAAAATTTAATGCAAGTTGTTATGCCAGAATTTAAAATAACAGGAAATGTAGATAATAGTATACATCTAACAGGTAATTTGCAGGATATAAAAGCTACGGGTAATGTACATTTTTATGAAGGTAGTTTATATGGTATATTAATTACGCAAGTAGATGGGACATATGAATATAATGATGGTGATATAGTCTTAAAAGATTTTGTAATAACATCACCATTTATTAAAGCCACTTTGTCTGGTAGTTTAGATAAAAATAAAGAAATGAATTTTAAATTTAAAGCAGATGAAATCTTAATCGATAAATTACAAGTAGATTTACCATATCCTGTATCAGGAAAAGCAAGCTTTGATGGTGTTTTAACTGGTAAAGTGGGTGCTTTAAATTTTGATGGTATCTTGCAGGCAGACGATATTGTCTTAAATGGTGAAAATATAGATGATATTTATGGTCATTTAAAATTAGCTAATAGAATTTTAAGTTTAGAGCAATTTAAATTTAAACAAAATAATGGTGAATTTGATTTCAATGGAGCAGTAAATTTAAATACTAAACAAGTTGAAGGAAAAGCGATTATTGTTCAAGCTGATATCAATGCAGCAATGTCCATGGCTAATTTAAAAAATAATTTATTAAATGGTCGTTTTGATGGTATAGCACAATTAAATGGTACTTATGAAAATCCACATGTTGATTTGAATGGTACGATGATAGATGGCACGTTAAAAGATTATCCATTACAAAATATTCAAATTGATGCTGAATTGGATAATAAAGTCGTGAAAATAGATAAATTCTATGCTGAACAAGGTGCAGGTAAAGTGGCGGCTCAAGGCAGTATAGATTTAGAAAATGGTCCTATAGATGCACGAATATCAGCTAGTAATATGAATGTAAATCTATTAACTCATTTATGTGATATGAATATAAATATAAATGGTGTTATGAACGGTGATATTCAAGTTGGCGGTACAATTGATGAGCCAACAGCAGATATTTCTATTTATACGCAAGGTGATGGCACTCAGTTTGATAATGCTTATGCATTAGCAAATTTAAAAAATGGTGTAATCTATATAAATCAAATGGCTGCAAATAAAGGTCAATGTGCAATAAAAGCAGAAGGCAGTATACCGATAGCAGCTTTAGAAATGGATAAAAGAAATGAGCAAAATATAAATCAACAGATGAACTTAAAGGTTTATTTGGAAAATACAGATTTAAATATATTGCCATCGTTAACACCATTTGTTGAATGGTCTATGGGTAATGTCCAAGGTGATTTAAATATTACAGGAACAGTACAAAAACCTAATTTTAAAGGAAATATATCTACAGTAGATAGTGCTATTAAATTTAAATATATAGATAGTCCATTAGAAAATATAAATGTAGATATAGATTTTGACCAAGATTTAATGACCGTTAAGCGTTTCACAGGTAAAATGGGAGAAGGAGATTATAATTTAGTAGGAACGGCACATCTCACAAGTCAAGGTATTACAGGTTATAGCTTTAATCTTGATTTAAATAATTTAGATATTGTGTCAGATTATTATACAGGTCATTTAGTGGGCAATTTACAATTAATCGAAGAAGAATTTCATGGTAGAAGATTGCCAAAATTGATAACTAATCTTGACTTTAATAATATCGAAGTTTCTATGCCACCGCTTCCAGAAACAACAGATACACCGCTTCCTGAAATGTTATTAGATATAAATGTTACCTTAGGTGATAATGTACATGCTTATGATGCCTTATTATATGATTTGTATATAAAAGGTGCTTTTAACATAAAAGGAACAACTATTCATCCAAAATCTTCAGGTAGTTTAACTGTTGATAAAGGAACAATTAATGTTTTGAAAAATATCTTTAAGATTGAAGTAGGTAATATAGTATTTAATCAAGTAGATTCGTTCTTCCCAAGTATAGATTTTCTAGCTGTGACTAGACTTGATAGAACAAAAATATTTGCAAGCCTACAAGGTCCTTTAGATAAGCAATTAGAACCGAGATTGTTTTCTGAACCAGCAATGAATGATGCAGAAATAATAAAATTACTAGCATTTAGAACAGATTATAAAGAAGGCAGTTCTGGAGAAATAACAGAAGATGATTTACTATCCTTAGCATCTGTGGGATTACAGATGAGTTTCTTAAATGAAATTGAGGGTACATTAAGAAATGTATTGAATTTGGATGAATTTAGAATTTCTCGAGATAGCTTATCTGATAGTGCTAAAAAACGCTTTGATACAGATGATGGCGATGTGTATAGTGTTCAAATTGGAAAATATTTGTCAGATAAGGTTATGCTTCGTTATACAAAAGGCATAAATTATGATTTAAATAGGGTGGGCTTACAATATTATATGAATAATAATGTAGGTATTATCACAGAAGTAGAAGATGATGGTGTATATAATATAAAATTAGAAATGCAGTGGAAATTTTAATTTATTTTTAAGATGAATTTGTTATGATACTCATATTTTCTTGAGTATCATAACTTTTTTCATATGAAAGATATTATTTTTAATATAGTTGTGATAAAATTACAGTATTGGTGAGTTTTGCCAAATTAAGGAGGTTTTTTGTTTGAAACAGAAAAATTATAAATTATTAGTCTGCGCGTTAGCTATGGCTAATATCAGTGCTTTTAGTATAAATAATTGTTTTGCAAATGTTGCAGATAATAATGTACATGAAAATATTGTATCTGCTGAAAACTTAACTGAAGAAGAAGTAGCAGCAAAAATTGATGAAACAATGCAAGATGTATCTGCGGACAATGAGGCTGCAAAAGAAGACAAAGAAATTGTTATCAATAATGACAAAAAAAATAAAGTGGATAAAGTCCAAGATCCTGAAGCTATTGCTAAAATGAATACTTGGAAAGAACAAAGACCAACAGAAGAAACTATTAAAAATAATAATAGTGCATATACAGATATGACAGTAGTCAGTGTAGATGTTGTGGGAAATGAAAAAATAGCTAAAGAAGATATCTTAAATGTTTTAACTGTAAAAGCTGGAGATAAATTCAATATAAAAAATATAGAACAAGATAGGAATAATATTTATAATACAGGCTATTTTTATGATAATTATCCTTCTTATGAAGTTGTCCCTGAAGGTGTAAAAATAACTTATCATGTAATGGAAAATCCTGTGTTAAATTCTGTAGAGATTTTAGGAAATCAAGTTTATTCTACAGATAAAATTGAAGATATGTTAACTGTAAAAAAAGGCGAAATTTTAAATATTCGTCAATTGAATACAGATTTAGCAAATATTGAAGCTAGCTATCGCCAAGATGGATATATTTTGGCAAAATTAAGAGATATATCTATTGATGAAAGTGGTAATTTAACTTTAACTTTTAATGAAGGTATTCTTGAAGGTTATGTAGTAAAAGGTAATGATAAAACAAAAGATTATGTTATTACTCGTGAAATGCGTATAAAACCAGGCGAAGTATTTGATGCCAAAAAAGCACGTCGTAGTATGCAACGTGTATATAATTTAGGATTTTTTGAAGACGTTAGTGTGAAAATTTTACCAGGTAAAGAAGATCCAAATAATATCATCATGGAATTGACTGTTATTGAAAAACGTACAGGTTCTTTTGGTATTGGTGCTGGTTACAGTAGCGAAGATGGTCTTTTAGGAATGGTAAGTATTGGGGATACTAATTTCAGAGGTACTGGTGATTCTGTAAAAGCTATGTATGAATTTGGCGGCGACGGTGGAGACGATAGCGGATACAGCATTTCTTATACTAAACCATGGCTTGATGAAAAAGAAACTACAGGTACTTTCCGTATTTATGATCGTAAGTTTGAATATGATGATTACGATAATGGCGGTGATCTTATTGAAACTTACGATAAAAAAAATCAAGGGTATGAATTAAACTTTGGTCGTCCAACAGAT
Organism: Megamonas rupellensis DSM 19944; assembly: GCF_000378365.1. Taxonomy (NCBI): domain Bacteria; kingdom Bacillati; phylum Bacillota; class Negativicutes; order Selenomonadales; family Selenomonadaceae; genus Megamonas; species Megamonas funiformis. The sequence continues at coordinate 85,276 of NZ_KB899568.1, forward strand.
GAATATACAATGAATTATTTAGGTTTTAAAATAAATAATACAGAATATCGTGGACATGAAGATGGTTTAGACCGTAGTAAAAATACAGAATGGCTTGATAATAACTTTGGGGAAACTAGAAGTATTATAGCTTCTCAGGTTCGTGATACAAGAGATAATATTTTCTATCCAACTGAAGGTACTAGAACTAGTCTATCTGTTGAATATGCTGGCTTAGGTGGAGATTTTGATTATACTAAATTGACAGGTAGTGTACAAAAATATTATAAAGTAGGTCATGCACAAGTTTTAGCATTCCGTGGTAGTGCAGGTTATGCAAATGAAGATTTACCAGAAGCTGCTTTATTTGAAGTAGGGGGTCAAAATTCTGTTCGTGGTTATCGTGATGGACAATTTTCTGGTAATAGAATGTTAATGGGTACAATGGAATATCGTTTCCCATTAATGAATAAAGTACAAGGTGCCTTATTTACAGATGTAGGTGATGCTTGGGGTGGTAAATCTTGGGGTTCATGGAGTTCCATTGAAGAAGATTTAGATTTACATGCTAGTGTAGGTTTAGGACTACAAATGCAAACTCCAATAGGTGCTATGCGCCTTGATTATGGTTGGGGTGAAGATGGCGGAAGACTTCATTTTAATGTAGGTGGAAACTTCTAATAATATTATTATTTTTTTTAGTAAAGATTAACTGCAGGATTTTTTCTGCAGTTAATTCTTTCCTTGAATAAGAATTTTTAGTTTGTTATAATTAAAGTGTTTTAACTAAGAGGCAAAAGCCTTATAAAGGGAGAAGATAAAGTTGATTAATTTCGAAAAGAAACAAGTAAAAATTATTAGTGTTATTATTGCAGCAGTATTTGTATTTAGTATTGTCGCTCTTGGAGTTTCACAATATCAATCTGGTATGGCAGGAGCATCTTCTTCTAATGTTGGTATTGTAGATTATTCCAAACTTATTGCAGAACATCCAGGAATGCAACCTGCTCGTGAAAAATATGAAGCAGCAGCAAAACAAGTTCAAGAAGATTTCCAAAATCAGGCTGCAAATATGACACCTGAACAGCAGCAACAATTTATAGAACAAAAACAAAAAGAAATGCAAGATAAGCAAAAAGAATTAATCGATCCTATTCGTAATAGCATAGAAGAACAAGTAAAAGCAGTAGCTGATTCTAGAGGTATTAATGTTGTATTAGATAAAAACAATGTATTATATGGTGGACAGGATATCACTCAAGATGTTTTAACAAAAATTCAAGCTCAGGGTGATGTAACTACAGATAATACTAATAGTTCTGATGCAACTTCTGCTGAAGCTACAGATACAACAAATTCTTCTAGTCAAAATTAATTTTTATGCTTTTAGATGAAATACCGAGCAAATGCAGTGATGCTCGGTATTTTAATAATCTAAATAAATTTGTAGGGAGGTGGCTTTATGGCAAATGAGCAAGATAAAGATAATGATATGCAAGAGAATAAAAAGGATAAGAGTAGAAAAAGTGCTATTATTACAGGTGTCATTTGTGTATTATTATGTATTATAGGAGCTTTATATATTTGGCATAAACAAACACAAAAACCTCCAGTGCAATTAGATGTTAATTCAGCAATAGCTACGGTAGATATAGATAAATTGATGTCTAAACATAGTGATTATGCTAAATTAGAAAAATTGCAAGCAGAGAAGACGTTGATTTTAATAAAATTAAAATCATATGCATTAAATACAGAACAATTGCAACCACCGCAAGTAAATCCGGCAAGTCAAGTATTTGAACAAGTTGTAGATGAACAAAATAATTTACAAGAAATAAAAGCTAAACAACAATTAAAAGAAGAAACGATAACAAAAGAACATGAAATAAGACAAAGATTATCTATTGAAAAAAATAAAGCAGAAACATTAATAACTGATAAATATACAAACGCTATTTTTAATTGTACTATGAAATTAGATAATGCTGAAAACTTGAGATTGACTCAAGAAGAAAAAGATAATCTATTAACATTATTAGAACAGTTAAAAAAAGAACGCGGAGAAAATGTGGCGCTGATTGAGCAACAATATAATTTAAAAGTTGCTGATGAGTTAATGAAGTGGCGAGCACAACGAGAACAAGAATTAGGTATAAATGTTCAAAAGATACATCAAATAGATGTACAAAACTCTTTAGAAAGACAACAAGCTGAACAAAAAAGAGAGGCACAATATCTTCAAGATAGATTGCAGATGCTTCAAGCTAGAAAAAAAGATAGTGAACGATTAATAATATTATTGCATACAAAAGAAAATGAAATAAATTTATTAAAGAGAAGCATATTAAAAGACATTGCTAGTAAGGCTATGAAAATAGCAATTCAAAAACATCTAAAATTAGTTATTGCTGATGTTCCAGCTACATTAGATTTTTTGGGTAATATAAAAATAGATAATTTTGATGATACAGTTTTAAATGGTATGGTAGTTGGTGCTGATGCAATTGATATTACAGACGATGTAATGGCTGAACTTACAAATGAACAAATGCAAAATAATAATGGTAAATAATATATGGAAAGGCGATAGGGTGTCATGAAAATAAAATTAATGTTAGTAATAGCACTTGTTACATTGATGAGTGTATTTATGTCAGGTTGTGGAAGTGAAACTAAATTAGGTTATTTAGATGCTGAACGAGTTATGAATGAAGCACCACAAATAAAAACAATTAGAGATAATATTGATGCTAAGAATAAAGAAATCGAAGCTAAAGAAACAGATTTAATGAGCAAAAAAGCAACTATGTCTGATGAAGAATTTAAAAAAGCCCAGATGGATATTCAACGTCAATATCAAGGCTTAGATATGCAATATAAATCTCAAGTAAAAAATACAATGGATAAGGTACTCGCAGAAGTATCAACAGAAAAAGAATTATCTGCTGTAGTGCCAAAAACATTAGTGCGTTCAAATGGTATGCAAGTTCAAAAACAAGAGTTTGTAGTTCAAGGCGGAATTGATATTACAGACGATGTAATTCAGAAGTTGCAATAAAAAGGGGTAATATTATGAAAAGAACACTAGCAGAGATAGCAAATTTAATAAATGGTAAACTTTGTGGGGATTATGATGAGAATTTAGTCATTACAGGTGCAACAGGAATTGCTTTAGCTAGTCCAAGTGAAATAACTTTTGCTGTAGACCCACATTTAGAGGAAGCTATTGCTTGTAATGCGGCTGCAGTGATTATACAAGAAGATGTAGATGGTTTTTCAAAAACTTGTATAAAAGTAAAAAATCCTCGAGAAGCTTTCAATATTTTATTAAATATTTTTAAACCTGAATTGAAAGTAGAAAAAGTTATCAGCTCTAAGGCACATATAGGTAAAAATGTAAAAATTGGTGAAAATGTAGCTATAATGGATTTTGCCTATATTGATGATAATGCAATTATTGGCGATAATGTGGAAATATATCCAAATGTTTATATTGGTCAATATGCTAGTGTAGATGAAAATACAATTATTCATTCAGGTGTTAGTGTTCGCGAATATTGCAAAGTAGGAAAAAATGTAATTATTCATGATAATACAGTAATTGGTGCAGATGGATTTGGTTTTATAACTAAAGATGGAAAACATACAAAAGTACCACAAGTAGGTAATGTAGTAATTGAAGATGATGTTGAAATTGGTTGTAATGCAGGAATTGATAGAGCAACAACAGGTTCAACAGTGATTGGCAAAGGAACAAAAGTAGATAACCTTGTTCACATTGGTCATAACTGTGTATTAGGAGAAAATTGTTTAGTTGTAGCACAAACAGGTCTTGCTGGTTCAACAATTGTTGGTCATAATGTTACATTTGCAGGTCAAGTTGGCTCTAAAGGTCATATAAAAGTTGGCAGTAATTCAGTTATGGCAGCACGTACAGGTCTTATTGCAGATGTACCAGAAAATTCATTTTATGCAGGTTTCCCTGCTCGTCCTCATCAAGAATGGCTTAGAATTAAAGCAAATGAATCTCGTTTGCCAGATATGATGAAAAAATTAAAATTAATGGAAAAGCGTTTAAAAGCGTTAGAAGAGAAAAATAATTAAATCGAGTAATTCTTTGATTATTAAAGTAGCCAAGCCCTAATGCTTAGCTACTTTTTTTATAGATTTTATTAGTTTATAAATGAATTGATATTGTGAAAAAATAAGATAGGAATATAAAGTGAAAGGAGATACAAATGCTATATCATATATTAGTATTTTTAAGTGATATTTGTTGTTTATTACCAGCTAGTGTAGCAAGATTTATAGGTAAGATTTTAGGTGAATTAACATGGATTGTTGTTCCTAAAAAAAGAAAACAAATGGCAATACATAATATTGAGCGTTGTTTAAAAGTATCAACTGATAAAGCTGAGCAAATTGCCAAGAAAAGTTGGACTAGATTTGGACCAATGATCATGGAAGTATTGCGATTTAAAGTTATATGTAAAAATATTGATAAATATGTAACTATAAAAGGTGAAGAAAATATAAAAAAAGCTATGTCCTATGGAAATGGTGGTGTCATTGCCACAGCACATAGTGGAAATTGGGAGATTATAGGAGCAGCACTCACTCATAAAGGAATGAAGATAGCAGGAGTGGCTCAACATCAACGCAATGAAGGTGTAAATAATTTTATAAATTATTGTCGAGCATTTACAGGTATGCATATAACAGATAAATTGGATATCAAAGAAATGATGAAAATGCTTGGACAAAAATATTTTATTGGTTTAATTATGGATCAAGATGGTGGTTCTACAGGGATTATTATGCCATTTTTAGGTTATGAAGCATCTTGTGTGCAAGGTCCAGCGGTGATGAGCAGATTTAAATCGGCACCAATATTACCAGCTTTTATTACTGAAGATAAAAAAAGACCAGGACATCATATTTTAACAGTATTAGAACCAGTTTTTACAGCTAAAACAAAAGACAAACAAAAAGATATATATGATATGATGGCAAGCTTAACTAGTTTAGTAGAACAACATATAAGAGATTATCCAGAAGAGTGGTTCTGGCTTCATGATAGATGGAAATATGTTGAAAGAAAGAAAAAAGAAGCAAATAACTTGCAGTAAATAGCGTTGTCTTGTAAAATAATTATATATAATTTTTAGGAGGACGACGATGATAAAGCAAAAAACAATTGCGGTAGATGTTTCATATACTGGAATTGGTCTGCATTCAGGCACAGAGGTTAATATGAAATTGCGTCCTGCTCCAGTAGATACAGGAATTGTATTTATTAGAACGGATTTACCAGAAAAAACACAGATAAAAGCAATAGCAAGTAATGTTACATCTACATTAAGAGCGACAACGATTAGTAATGGAGATGTCAAGATTTTTACAATAGAACATTTAATGTCAGCACTATTTGCTAGTGATATAGATAATTGTTATATTGAAATTGACAGTGAAGAACCACCAGTAACAGATGGTTCAGCAAATGTTTTTTTAGAATTGCTAGAAAAAGCAGGAATAAAAGAACAGGAAAAAGAAGCAGATATAATAACAATTGATAAAGTATATCGTATAGATGATAAAGAAAGATTTATAATGGTATTGCCTTATGATGGTTTTCGTGTGAGCTTTACTTCCATAAATCCACATCCACTAATTGGTATACAATATCATGATTTTGAATTTACTAGTAAAGATTTATATAAGAAGGAAATAGCTATAGCACGAACTATTGCTTATGAAAAAGAAGTAGAAGCTTTACGTAAAATGGGATTAGGTTTAGGTGGAAATTTAGATAATGTAATCGTCTACAATGATGAAGGTTGGATGAATAAACTTCGTTTCCCAGATGAATTAGTTCGTCATAAAATTTTAGATGCTATTGGTGATTTGAGATTAGCAGGTAGAATAAAAGGTCATGTAATTGCTGTAAAATCAGGTCATGAATTAAATACAAAGTTAGCAAAGAAAATTCTTGCAGACTTTACTTAAGCAGAAGAGAGGTTATACTATGAGAATTGATATTCCTGAAATTGAAAAAGTTTTACCACATCGTCCCCCATTTTTATTGATCGATCGTATTATTGAATTAGAACCTATGAAATATGCAGTAGGTATAAAAAATATTTCTATAAATGAAGACCAATTTAGAGGACATTTTCCAGGTCATCCAATTATGCCAGGCGTGTTAATTTTAGAAGCAATGGCACAAGTTGGTGGTTTTGCTTTATTATATCCAGCAGAAAACCGCGGTAAATTAGCTTACTTTGGCGGTATGGATAATGTTAAATTTAAAAAACCAGTAGTTCCTGGTGATCAGCTTATTATGAAATCTGAAATTGTGAAAATTCGTGGCGATTTTGGTAAAGTTCATTGTGAAGGTTTTGTTGATGATAAATTAGTAGCTCAAGGTGACTTTACTTTTGCTTTACAAAAACCAGAAAACTTATAAAATGATTAATTAAGGTGTAAAGAGCCAATTAATTGGCTCTTTTACTATGATGGAATTTCACCAAATGGTGTAGTTTTTAAGGAGTGAATACAAATGGAGGCAGAAAGCAAAATACATCCATTAGCAATAGTTCATGAAAATGCCAAAATCGGAAAAAATGTAGAAATTGGTCCATTTGCAGTTATTGGCGAAAATGTAGAAATCGGTGATGGTACAAGAATTGAACCACATGCGGTTATTACTGGTTGGACAAAAATTGGCAAAGATTGCGTGATTTTTCCAGGAGCATCTATTGGTGCAGAACCACAGGATTTAAAATTTGTGGGAGAAAAATCTTATGTATATATTGGTGATCGAACAAAAGTTCGTGAATATGCTACAATTCATAGAGCTTGTGGAGCTGAAGAAGAAACTCGTATTGGCAATGATTGCTTATTAATGGCTTATACGCATGTAGCACATAATGCAATTATTGGTAATAATGTTATTATGGCAAATAATGCATCTGTTGCAGGGCATGTTATTGTAGAAGATAGAGCTGTTCTTGGTGGTTTTGCCGGTGTTCATCAATTTGTAAAAATTGGTAGAAATGCAATGGTTGGAGGCTTTTCCAAATTAGTACAAGATGTTGTGCCATATACAATTGTAGATGGTAGACCTGCAAATGTTTGTGGTTTAAATAGTGTAGGTATAGCTCGTGCAGGAATTTCTATATCTTCAAGAAAAGCTATTAAACAAGCGTATAAAATTTTGTACCGTTCAGGACTAAAATTAGCACAAGCAATATCTGTAATTGAACAAGAAGTTGATTCTTGTGCTGAAGTAGAACATTTTTTACGATTCTTAAGAAATGCTGATCGTGGTATTTGCAGAGAAAACCATGAAGGTAATAATTAAAGTGGGGATTTTAGTATGAAATCAATAGGTTTATTATCTGGGATAGGTAGATTACCAGTTGAAGTAGCAAAAGCAGCAAGAGCTATGGGTATAGATGTTTATGCTGTAGGTTTAGTTGATGGTGTAGAAGAAGATTTAAAAAATGTAGCAACAGATTTTAAATCCATCAATGTAGCTCAATTGGGTAGTATAATTGATTATTTAAAAGGTAAAGAAGTAACAGATGTTGTCATGATTGGTAAAGTTACTAAGGAAATTTTATTTTCAGGACAACATGAATTACCTGATGCTAGAATGATAGCTTTGTTATCATCATTAAAAGATAGAAGTGATGATACTATGATGTTGGCATTTGTGGCAGAACTTGCTAAAGAAGGAATTACCACATTTGACCAGACTATGCTTTTGAAAATGATTATGCCTAAAAAAGGTGTATTGACTAAACGTCAACCAACAGAGAGAGAAAATTTAGATATGGAATTCGGTTTCAAAATGGCAAAAGCTCTTGGCGGCTTGGATATTGGTCAGACTGTAGTTGTTAAAGATAAAGCAGTAATGGCTTTAGAAGCTATTGAAGGAACTGATGCATGTATTTTACGTGGCGGAAAACTCGCTTGCGGAAATGCAGTTGTAGCAAAAGTGGCAAAACCAGCTCAAGATAATCGTTTTGATATGCCAGCTGTTGGTGTAAAAACAATTGAATCTATGATAGAAGTAAAAGCTTCTGGTTTAGTAATTGAAGCAGGACGCACTTTAATTGTAGATAGAGAAAAAGTTTTATCACTAGCTGATGAAAATGCTATAACTATTGTGGCAATGTAGTATGGTAGGACGCGGCGATACATTATAAAATGTTATCATCGCGTCTTTTTCTGCTTGATAAAGGCTGGAGGTTTGTATGTATAAAATTATGTTTTCAGCAGGGGAAACTTCTGGTGATATGCATGGAGCAAATTTGGCTAAAGCTTTGAAAAATATCTGTAGTGATATTGAAATGTTTGGCTTTGGTGGTCCACAAATGGAACAAGCTGGAGTAAAGCTTTGTAAAAATATGTTAGATTATAGTGTGATGGGTTTTTGGGAAGTATTAGTTAATTTACGCAAAATGTTTAAATTAAAAGATGCCTTAGTAGCAGAAATGAAAAAACAAAAGCCTGATATTTTAGTCTTAATAGATTATCCAGATTTTAATTGGCGTCTCGCTAAAGAAGCTAAGAAAATGAATATACCTGTATTTTCATATATACCACCTTCAGCTTGGGCATGGCGTAAGGGCAGAGCTAAAGAAGTAGCTAAAATTGCTGATAAGATTGTAGCGATTTTTCCGTTTGAATTAGATGTATATAAAAAAGCAGGCGCAGATATTTCATTTGTAGGAAATCCATTGATGGATAATGTAAAGGCTTCAATGAGTCGCGAGATGGCAGCTGAATTTTTTGGCATAAATTTGAAAGAAGATAATATTTTATTATTGCCGGGAAGTAGAAAGCAAGAAATAGCTAATTTATTAGAACCAATGCTTCAAGCTGCGCAGTTAATAAAGAAAGAACGACCAGAAGTAAAGTTTTTTTTACCTGTAGCTACTGGTATTGATAAAAAATATTTAGAAGAAAAGATAAATGAATATAGTTTAACAGTAAAATTATGTGAAACAAAGACATATGATTTGATGAATTGCTGTGATTTTGCTATTGCAACTTCGGGAACAGTTACTTTGGAAGCTGCACTTATGGGACTTCCATCAATTGTTTTATATAAGATGTCTGCTATCACATATCGCATAGCTAAAATTTTTGTGAAGATAAAATATTTTAGTTTGCCAAATATTTTAGTTGATAAACAAGTTTTGCCAGAATTGTTACAAGATGAAGTAAATGGTGAAAATATAGCTCGACTTGCTAGAGATTTATATAAAGATACTGAATCTGCTAAAAAAGTAAAAGAAGAATTATTAATGGTAAAGGAAAAGCTAGGTTCACCAGGAGTGGCTGATAAGACAGCTGAGTTAATATTACAAACAGCTGATAAATTTAAAAATGAGATTAAGGGATAAATGATATGAATGATTATAAGAGATTGATTTTATTTATAAAACCATATTGGAAAAGGCTTTTATTAGCTATTGTTTGTATCATAATGTCAGCAGCAGCAAATTTATATGTACCTTGGATTATAAAGGATATGATTGATAAGGTACTTATGGAAAGAGATATGGTACTGTTAAATTTAATTGCAGTAGGCATAGTGGTAGTATTTTTCTTTAGAGGGATATTCTTCTATGGTCAGTCGTATTTAGTATCATATATAGCACAAAGAGTAATTATTGATGTTCGTGAAATGCTTTATGTGAAATTTCAGAAGTTGCAGTTAGCATATTATGAAAAAAAACAAACAGGAACAATTATGAGCTATATAACTAATGACGTAGCAGCACTTCAAGCAGCATTAGTTGATAGTTTAATAGAATTAGTTACAGAATCATCAATTTTGATAGGTTCTTTAGTTATGATGTTTTATTTGGATTGGAAATTGAGTTTAGTTACGTTGATAGTTGTACCATTGATTGGGCAAGCTATGAAAATTTTTGGTAGAAAGCTCAAAAAAAGTGGTTCATTAATTCAAGAACGTACAGCAGAAATAACATCATTATTACAAGAAACAATTTCTGGCGTTCGTGTAGTAAAATCATTTGCTAGAGAAGAACATGAAATTGAAAGATTTCAAAATCAAAATGATTTAAACTTTAAAGCAAATATGAAAAGTGTACAGCTTAGTTCATTGTTGACACCAACTGTAGAATTTTTAGCAGCTGTAATTGTAACTGTAATTTTATGGTTTGGTGGTTATCAAGTAGTTAATGGCGCTTTGACAGCTGGGGCACTTATCGCCTTTTTAACTTATGCCGTAAATTTAGCTAATCCTGTAAAACGTATTAGTAGAGTATATGGCACAATTAATAAAGCTATGGCAGCGGCGGAACGTGTATTTGATGTATTAGATACACAGGAAGATTTAAAGGATAAACCTGATGCTAAAGAGCTTCCTAAAATCAGTGGTAAAGTTAAATTTGATCATGTTAGTTTTGGCTATAAAGATGGTGTGAATGTATTACATGATTTATCTTTAACAGCTAATCCAGGTCAAGTAATTGCATTTGTAGGTCCTAGTGGAGCAGGAAAATCTACTATTGCAAATTTAATTCCTAGATTTTATGATGTAACTGAGGGCGCTATAACAATAGATGATATAGATATTCGAGATGTTACTATAAAATCATTGCGTGAACAAATTGGTGTAGTGCCTCAAGAAACCATGTTATTTAGTGGCACAATTAAAGAAAATATTCGCTATGGTAGATTAGATGCAACTGATGAAGAAATCATTGAAGCAGCAAAAGCAGCTAATGCACATAATTTTATTATGAATTTAGCTGATGGCTATGATACGAAAATTGGTGAACGTGGTATAACTTTATCTGGCGGTCAACGTCAACGTATGGCGATTGCTAGAGCTATCTTAAAAAATCCACGTATTTTGATTTTAGATGAAGCAACATCGGCACTTGATACAGAAAGTGAAGAAATTGTTCAAGAGGCATTGGATAAATTGATGGTTGGTCGAACATCATTTGTTATAGCACATCGTCTATCAACAATTGTACATGCTGATAAAATTGTTGTGTTAGACAATGGACGTGTACAAGAAATGGGTACACATCAAGAACTTATGCAGACAGGTGGTTTATATAGTCATTTGTATAACATACAATTTAGTAATAAGAAAGCAAAATAGGTGAAGCATATGCAGATTTTATATAATATTGTAGCTATATTGCTTGTTATACTATTGATACCATATTTTATAGTTAGAACTATTCGTGAAAAAGGATTTTTAAAACGCATGATTCAAAGTTTTGGTTTTTTGCCAGAGCATGCCTTAGATAAAGTGGCAGGCAAAAATTGTATTTGGATACATGCCTCTTCTGTGGGAGAAATTGTAGCGACAAGTCCAATTATTAAAGAATTTCGCAGAGAATTTCCCGATACTCCCATATTAGTATCAGTAGTAACTAATACAGGATATACTATGGCTAATCGCATTATCAAAGATGCAGATAGTATAATTTATTTTCCTTTAGATTTGCCATGGCTTCCTGAGCGTTTTATCAAAAAAATTCGTCCTCGTGTATTTTTACCTGTAGAAACAGAACTTTGGCCGAATTTTTTAAAGGCTACAAGAAAATATAATATACCAGTAATGATGGTAAATGGCAGAATTAGTGATAAATCTGTAAAACGTTATAAATATATGTTTAGTATTTTATCTGATATGATTGGCACAGTAAGAAAATTTGCTATGCAATCAGAAATAGATGCTTCATATATTATTCGTTTAGGTGCAGATGAAAATTTAGTTACCGTTACAGGTAATACGAAATTTGACCAAACATATACTAATGTAGATGAAAAAGAACGTAACAATATGTTGAGAGAATTATGTTTGGATAAGGCAAAAGGAATATTTTTAGCAGGAAGTACGCATAAAGGTGAAGAAGAAGCTGTTTTAGAAGCTTATAGTGAATTAAAAAAACAGCATCCTAATGTTAAATTATTGATTGCACCAAGAAGTATTTTGCGTAAAGATGAAATTGCTAGTATTTGTCATAAACACGGATTTAAGACAAATTTCCGTACTGTACTAAAAGAAAAACCATCATATGAACAAGATGTAGTGATTTTAGATACTATTGGAGAATTAGGTAAAGTCTATAGTGTAGGCGATGTTATCTATGTAGGTGGAAGTTTAATAAAACATGGTGGACATAATATTTTAGAGCCGGCAGCTCATGGAAAGGCGATAATAGTTGGTCCGAATATGTTTAACTTCAAAGATACTCATGTATTATTTAGTAAGCGAAATGCATGTATTACTGTAAAAAATAGCAAAGAATTAACAGAGGCAGTACTAGAGCTATTTAATTGCCCTGAAAAACGTCATCAGATGGAAAGAGAAACTTTGCAGATAATTGAAGATAATCGAGGAGCTTCTCGTCGTTCTGCTGTTATTTTACATGAATTATTAGATGAATACGAAAAAGTAAATCCTGTGCAGGTACGTTCTACAGAAAAAATAGAAAATCTCCAAACTTATTTATACAAATTAGTACATGATAAAAATAAGAAAAGCATACCAGCAAAATTATTTTTAGGTGTGTTATATAGTTTTTCCTTGATTTATCGTAGTTTAGTAAATTTCCAATTGAATTTATATAAATGGGGTATTGCTAAACAAGTAAAATTGGATTGTTTTGTCATCAGCATTGGTAATATCACTGTTGGTGGCACAGGAAAAACACCAACTGCTAAACTTTTAGCCAGATATATTCGCGATTTAGGCTATAAAGTAGCAATTTTAAATCGTGGTTATCGTGCAAAATGGAAAGGCGAAGTGGGCATTGTATCTGATGGCAATCAAGTATTTATGTCAGCAGATCAAGCAGGAGATGAAGCTTATCTTTTAGCTAGAAGTTTGCCAGATATTCCAGTTTTAATTGGTACAGATAGAACGATCACAGGAAAATATGCTGTAGATAATTTCAATGTAGATGTGGTAATTTTAGATGACGGCTATCAACATTGGCAATTAAAACGCGACTTAAATATTTTATTAGTTGATGCTATTAATATATTTGGCAATGGTCATATGTTACCACGTGGAACTCTTCGTGAGCCATTAAATCATTTAAATAGAGCAGATGTTTGTCTATTGACAAAAGTGGATCAAGCTAGCAAATCCGCATGCAAGGAAATAAGAGATACTTTGGCAAAATACAATGATCATGCTTTAGTAGTAAAAAGTACACATAAGCCATTAGGCTTTGTAGAAATTGGCAATTTATTCAGTCGAAAACCAAATGAAATTTTATCTGTAGATATGATGAAAGGTCATAAAGTCATAGCTATGTCAGCTATTGGAAATCCAGCTTCATTTGAACAAACTTTAAATGATATTGGAGCTGTCATTACAGAAAGCTTGCGTTTCCCAGACCATCATGATTATACAGAAGAAGAAATAAGAGATGTAATGCATCAAGCCGAAGAGCAAGGTGCAGAAGCTATCATTATCACTGATAAAGATGCTGTAAAAATTCCTGAAACATTATTGTGTAAAAAACGACCTATACCAATTTACATCATTAGTATAGAAGTTACTTTTATTGATGAAACACAAGTTTTATTTGAATACTTGAAAGAAAAATTACCTAGATTGAAGGGATAAATATGAAAATTATTTGTGTAATACCAGCTCGTTATGCATCTACAAGATTACCAGGGAAACCTCTTGCTGATATAGCTGGAAAACCAATGGTTGTACGTGTATATGAACGTGTATTAAATGCTACAAAACCAGCAGAAGTAATAGCAGCTGTTGATGATGAAAGAGTATATGAAGCTGTGGTCAAAGCTGGCGGAAAAGCTATAATGACAGCAAAAAATCATCCAACAGGTACAGATAGACTGGCAGAAGTAGCTCAAAAATGCCCAGATGCAGATGTAATCATCAATGTTCAAGGTGATGAACCACTTATTGATCCACAGATTATTGATGATTTAGCACAAGAATTTTTAAATGATGAAGATTTAAAAATGGCTACAGTGAAGACTCCTATGAAAGAAGAAGAAAAAGCAAAACCAGGAAATGTAAAAGTAATTACAGATAAAAATGGTTATGCATTGTATTTTTCACGTTCTTTAATACCATATCCTCGTGAAGCTACAGGAGTTGTTGTCTATAAACATATTGGAATTTATGGATATCGTAGAGATTTTCTGTTACAATATGCTAAAATGCAACCAACACCACTTGAACAGACAGAGTCTTTAGAGCAACTTAGAGCTTTAGAAAATGGTTATAAAATAAAAGTTATAGCCACAGATAAACATTTTGTTGGTGTGGATACAAAAGAAGATTTAGAAGAAGTAAATAAAATATACCAAGAAATGGAAAAAAATAAATAAATTAAAAAGTAAGGAAGTGTAGCTATGCATACAGTAAAAATTGGCAATTTTGAAGTTGGTGCGGGAAATCCATTAGTACTTTTAGCAGGTCCATGTGTATTAGAATCATATGAACGCTCTTTATATATTGGTAAAACTATAAAAGAGATAACTTCTCGACTTGGTATTCCTTATGTATTTAAAGCTTCATTCGATAAAGCAAATCGTTCTTCTTATAATGGATATCGTGGACCAGGATTAGAAGAAGGTTTAAAATGGCTTCAAAGTATTAAAGATGAACTCAATGTTCCAGTAGTTACAGATATTCACAATGAAACACAGGTAGAACCAGTATCTAAAGTAGTAGATGTATTACAGATACCAGCATTTTTAAGCCGTCAAACAGATTTATTATATACAGCTGCAAAATCTGGCTGTGTAGTAAATGTAAAAAAAGGTCAATTCTTGGCTCCAGCAGATATGAAAAATGTAGTAAAAAAATTAGAAGAAGCTGGTTCTGAAAAGATTTTACTCACAGAACGTGGAGCAAGCTTTGGTTATAATAACTTAGTTGTAGATATGCGTTCTTTCCCTATTATGCGTTCTACAGGATATCCAGTTATTTTTGATGCTACACATAGCGTACAATTACCAGGTGGCGCAGGAACAAGTTCTGCTGGCAATCGTGAATATGTAGAATTCTTAGCTCGTGGTGCAGCTGGTGTAGGTGTAGATGGTTTCTTCATGGAAGTTCATGATAATCCAGAAGAAGCACTTTGCGATGGACCAAATATGGTTTACTTAGATAAATTAGAAGATTTATTAAAAGATTTAATCGCAATCAATGAAATAACAAAGAAAAAAATAAACAAATAAAATATTACTGGGATTTTTGAGAGTTAAATTGTGAGGTAATAATCATGATAAAAGAAAAGGCTATAGAAACACTTCAAATAGAAGCTGATGCGGTAAAAAAATTAATTAATCATATTGATGATGAATTTGAAACAATTGTAAATGCTATTTTAGCTTGTAATGGTCGCGTTATTGTAACAGGTATGGGAAAATCTGGTCATGTAGGTAGAAAAATAGCAGCTAGTTTGGCTAGTACAGGAACACCATCATTTTTTATGCATCCAGCAGAAGCTTTCCATGGTGATTTAGGTATGGTTACAGCTAATGATATGGTACTTGCTATTTCTAATAGCGGTGAATCCAATGAAATTGTAAATATCTTACCGATTATTAAACGCATAGGTGCAAAAATTATTGCTATGAGTGGTAGACGTGAATCTACACTTGGCAAAAATGCAGATTATTATATTGATATAAGTGTAGAGCGTGAAGCATGTCCATTAGGTCTTGCACCAACAGCTAGTACAACAGCGACTCTTGCTATGGGAGATGCACTAGCTATAGCACTTTTATCTTCACGTAATTTCACTGCTCAAGATTTTGCAGTATTCCATCCAGGTGGAGCACTTGGCAGAAGATTACTTTTAACTGTAGAAAATGTTATGCATTCAGGAGAAGATAATCCTGTTATTTCTGTGCATAAAACAGCAAAAGAAGCATTGTTCTTAATGACTGCAAAAGGATTAGGTGCAACTTCTGTTGTTGATGAAAATGGCAAATTCATTGGACTTGTAACAGATGGTGATATTCGCCGTATGCTTGCTCGTGGAGCAGAATTTTTAGATGAGCCAGTAGAAGATTTAATGACTAAAAATCCAGTAATAATTACAAAAGATAAAATGGCTGCTGAAGCACTCAGTATGATGGAAAAACATCAACCAAAACCAATTACAGTGCTTCCAGTAATTGATGTAGAGAAAAATGAACCAGTAGGTATAGTTCATCTTACTGATTTACTTCGTCAGGGAGTGGTTTAATGCAATATACACAAGATGCATTAGCACGAGCAAAAAATGTAAAAATGCTCATTTTAGATGTTGATGGAGTATTGACAGATGGCTCTATAGCCGTTGGTGATAATGGTGAATTATTTAAAACTTTTAATGTAAGAGATGGGCTAGGGATTACTCTAGCCCAAAAATTAGGGATAAAAACAGCTATTATCACAGGTAGAGAATCTAAGATGCTCGCTTATCGTGCTAGGGAATTAAAAATAAATGCTTTTTATCAAAATAAAAAAAATAAAGTTCCAGCTTATAAGGAATTATTGGCTGAATATCAATTAAAAGATGAAGAAGTAGCTTATATTGGCGATGATTTATTTGATTTAGCTGTAATGAAAAGAGTTGGATTTCCAGCAACTGTAGCTGATGCTACCGAAGAAGCAAAATCTGTGTCTATTTTAATAAGTGATTTTGCTGGTGGAAAAGGCGCAGTTCGTCAAATTATAGAATTTATTTTGAAAGCACAAGAAAAATGGCAAGCTGTTATTGATAGTTATTTAAATATAGAAGATGAAACAGATGCTAAAGAAGTAGAAAAAAATATTTCACAATAAAAGTTTATTTAGACATTAGAGGAATTAGAATGAAATATAAATTATTAAAATATTTTAGTGCTTTTTTATGTTGTTTATCACATAAAAATTTGCTTAGATTAGGGCATATACTAGGTATATTATATTTTCATTTAATAGCTAAAGAACGCAATCGTGCAGTTGATAGAATGATGAAATCCTTTAAAATAGATGAGGAAAAGGCAAAGAAAATTGTCAAAGATTCATTTATCAATTTAAGTCAAAATGTCTTGGAAATTTTATATATGCCAAGATTGAAAAAAGATGATTTTAAATATATAAAATTTGAAGGCTTAGACATTTTAAAACGTGAATATGCAAAAAATAGAGGTGTTGTAATTTTAACAGCACATATGGGTACATGGGAATGGCTTGCTGCTGGTCTTGTTAAAGCAGGTTTTTCTGTTACAGCACTTGCCAAAACACAGCCAGACTCTCAGTATACAAAGTTATTAGATGAATATCGTGCTCAAGTAGGGGTAGAAATATTTGCACGTGGTGCAGCTTCAGAGCTTTTGGCAGCTTCAAGAGCTTTGAAAAAAGGTCGTATTTTAGGCTTTTTAGCAGACCAAGATGCAGGTCCAGGTGGAGCGTTTATTGAATTTTTAGGTGAAGTATGCTCAACACCAATGGGTCCTGCTGTATTTGCTCGTAAATTTATGTCACCAGTTGTGCCAGCATTTATCATTCGTCAAAGTGATGGTACACATAAAATAGAAATTTATGAACCAATAGTATATAATGATACTGGAGATACAAATGCTGATTTGTATGATTTCACAGAGCGTATGACAAAAGTTATTGAAGAGCAAATCATAGCACATCCTACGCAGTGGATATGGTTCCAAAAACGTTGGAATACACGTCCTGAACAGCAGAAAGTAAAACATCATACCGTAAAAACTAAGGTGGTCAATAAATGACTAAAAAGGTAAATAAAAAAAATGCCATAGTTTTAATTCTTGTCTTGTTAGTAGTTGGTTTGATTTATTGGGCTTATGCTAGTAGACCAAAAGTTGAAGAAACACAAAATACACAGACAAATAAAGTTATGGTATATCACAATAATACTTTGAAAGAAGAAGTAAATGGTAAATTGATTTGGCAATGTTATGCAGAAACAATGACAGTAGACCAAGATTCACAGATGTTTACCATGGAAAAAGTAAAAGGTACTTTTTATCGTGAAGATGGAACAAGCATAGAAATAAATGCTCCTAAAGCGACATATGACCAGAAAAATAAAAATATTGAATTGGTTGATGGAATAGAAGCTAAATCAAGTGATGAATTGAAATTTAAAACAGATAAAGTCACTTGGAATGGTGAGCAAGGCATATTGACTTGTGAAGGAAATGTTGATATCAATAAGCCAGGTATGAGGGCAACAGCAGATAAGGCTGAAAGTAAAGATGCATTTACTAATTTCAAATTAATGGGTAATGCACATATTATAAAAGGAGATAATCAATAAATGAAAAAATATAGTAAGCTAAAAACAGCACTTGCTGTAGCTATTATGAGTTTTTCAATGATAAATACAGTTATTGCAGCAGATGCTCCTATTGAATTAAAAGGCGATGTAATAGAATATAATGCGCAGACAGATATGGCAATAGCTACAGGTGGCGTAACTATTATTCGTGATGGTGGCGTATTAACTGGCGGTCAAGCAACATATAATTTTAAAACACAGGAAGCCTCTATTACAGGTGGCGTAACTGCAAATAAAGATGATATGAACTTAAAGGCAGAAAGCTTGATTTCTAATGCTAATAAAGAAGTTGTAGCTAAAGGTTCTGTAGTATTGGTAAAAGCTGATAATACATTAACTGGAGAAGAAATACATTATAATCAAGCAACAAGTGATATATCCATGCCTTTAGGCGGAAATGCAACTGGACCACAAGCTGATATTCGCGGTGATGTATTATCAGGAAATTTGATGACAAATCAATATACAGCTACAGGCAATGTATATTTAAATAGTAAAACTAATGATGTACAATCTACAAGCGATACAGCAACTTATAGTGGCAATGGTCAAGATTTTAATTTTGTAGCTACAGGCAATGTAAATATTAAAAGTCCATCAAGAAATATTGTAACTAATAGTGACAATGCTACTTACAACAGTACAGAAAATGGTAAATTAGTACTTACAGGAAATGCAGTAGCTACTCAAAATGGTAATATTGTTAGAGGAAATACATTAACTGTTTATTTAGGAGATAATGTGAATATTAAATAAAATAGTTGATGGTTAGATGATAAAGATAGAAATGAGTGACACGTTTGCATATTGAAGTAAAAAATCTTATTAAAGAGTATAAAGGAACGCCTGCAGTAAGAGATGTTTCTTTGCATGTAAAGAAAGGTGAAATTGTAGGTTTATTAGGTCCAAATGGTGCAGGAAAGACTACAACTTTTTATATGATTGTAGGAATAGAAAAGCCAACATCAGGAAAAGTATTTATTTCTGATATTGATATTACTAGATTGCCTATTAATGAACGTGCAGATCTAGGTATAAGTTATTTAGCACAGGAAGCATCTATTTTTCGTAAATTGACAGTAGAGGATAATTTGCGAGCAATTTTACAAACTAGAAATTTATCCAAAAAAGAACAAGATAAAAAGATTGATGACCTTTTAGAAGAATTTAATATCACTCATATAAGAACTCGTTTAGGTATGCAACTTTCTGGTGGGGAACGTAGACGTGTAGAAATCGCAAGAGGTCTAGCACTAGAACCTCATTTCATTTTATTAGATGAACCCTTTGCAGGAATTGACCCTTTAGCAGTGGCTGATATTCAGGGAATTATCAGTTATTTAAAAGAACGTGGCATGGGAATTTTAATCACTGACCATAATGTAAGAGAAACTTTGCAAATTGTAGATAGAGCTTATATTATGAATAGTGGACAAATTCTTTTAGAAGGCGATAGCGATACAATTGCTAATAGTGAACTCGCTCGTAAGTTCTATTTAGGTGAAGACTTTAAATTATAGGAGAAGATGATAGATGCGTATTTTAGATAAATATATATTAAAAGAAACAATTATGACCTTTATCTTTGGCATCTGTGCATTTTCAGCTGTATTTTTAGGGTCAGGAACATTATTGAGAATTGCTCAATATATAACACAATATGGTGCATCTTTTTCAGCTATAGTGCGTTTAATCATCTATAGTTTACCAGGCATTATAGTGTGGACATTCCCAATGTCTATGTTGCTTGCAGCATTATTGACATTTGGTAGATTATCAGGCAATAGTGAAATTATTGCTATGAAGGCATGTGGTGTTAGTTTTAAACGATTAGTAACACCAGTTATAGCTTTTTCTCTTGGCGTTAGTATTTTTTCCATTGGTTTTAATGAATATGTAGTACCTGCATCTAACCAAGCTTATGCTGATTTAGTGCGATATGAAATTCAAGGAAATACATCTCCAGAATCTCAAGAGCATATAATTATCAAACAAATCCAAGATGGTAATATTCAAAGATTAGTATATGCTCGTAAATATGATGCTGAAACAGGAAATTTAGATAATTTATCCATACAGGAATTTGAACAGGGTAAAATGGTGCGTGTAGAAAACGCAGAATATGCTAAATGGAGTGTTGACGAATGGGTAATGTATAATGGTGTATTATATGATTTATCTCAACCAAACACAGAACGTATGATGAAATTTGACTCACAGGTTTTGCCAATAAATCAAACTCCTAAACAGATTATTAAAAGTCAGAAAAAACCTGATGAGATGACAATTAAAGAACTTCGTGAACAGATTAATATAATGAAATCTCAATATGTGGATACTAAAAAATTAGAGATAGAATTATATCAACGTTTCACAGTGCCAATGGCTAGCTTGATGTTTGCTTTAATTGGGGCACCACTTGGCATTCAGCCAAATCGTAGTTCTTCTTCTATCGGTTTTGGTATAAGTATTATAATTATTTTCATTTACTATACTTTGATGACTTTAGCTGGTGCAATTGGACAAAATTCCTTTATTCCGCCAGTTATAGCTGTTTGGATACCTAATATTGTAACTTTGATAGCAGGTATTTATTTAATTCGTAAAGAATCAAAATAAAATAATAAGTAGGTGGTATGAACCGTGTATGGCATTATGCTGATTGTCGTATTAGTTTTAACCGGTGGCGTAATCGCTTTCATTGGCGACCGCCTAGGCAGTAAAGTTGGCAAGAAAAAATTATCATTATTTGGTTTAAGACCAAGACATACATCTATTTTGGTAACAATTATCACAGGTATATTGATTACAACTGTTACCTTTGGTATATTGGCTATTGCTTCCAAAGATGTTCGTACCGCTCTTTTTGGTATGAATAAATTAAAGGCAGAATTAAATGAAAAACAATCTATGCTTGAAGAAGCTTCAGGCGCTTTAGTCAATGTAAAAAACGATTTAAATACGACTAAAGAGGAATATGCTAAATCTAAAAAGAATTTAGAAGAAACTCAAGAGGATTTAGAAATTGCCCAGCAAGCAGCTGAACTTCTAAGACAAGAACAAGTTGCTTTGCAAAATAGAAATCAAGAATTGTGGTCAGATAATCAGACTTTGATAGAACATAATCAAAGTTTAGTCGAAAATAATCAATTTTTATTAGCCAATAATGAAAGTTTGAAAGCCGATAATTTAGAATTGGAAAAAACGAATAATGACTTGCAAGAAGGTATAGAAAATATTCGTGAACGACCAATAATTTATCGTGTAGGCGAATTGTTGGCTAGCGGTGTAATTAAAAAGACTGATGACCCAGTAAAAATTCAAAATGATTTAAATCAAATCATAGCATTAGCTAATAGTAAAATAATTGATAGATTGGGAACAGAAGGCTCTAAAGATGGCGTTTGGATTTATCCTATCGAATATCAAAAAGCGATGGATAGATTAAAGCAAGCTAAAGGAGATACAGTTATTCGCCTTATTGTAGCTGCTAATTTAGTAAAAGGTGATCCTGTATTGACTGAATTAGAGATGCATCCTAATCGTGTAGTTTATCAAGAAAATGAATTTGTATATCAAAAGATATACAATGTTCCTATTGATGGTAGTAATAGTGAAATGTTGATAAGCGATTTTCTACGTAATGTGAATATGACAGCTATAAATAATGGTATTTTGCCAAATCCTTTGACTGGTACAGTTGGTGTGATAAACGGCAATCAGATATATGCCATTGAAAAAGCTTTAGCTGAAAACAGAGGTAAAGACGTTTTAATTAGTGCCTTTGCAGCTGCTGATACAGAAGTTTTAGGACCATTGCGTTTGCATATCTATTTAAAAAATGAAACAGAGCAAGAGATTAATCATGAATGATGAAATTTTAGCTATTGATCCAGGTAGAGAAAAAACAGGCATAGCTATTTTAAAGAATAGTGATGTTTTAGAGCATAAAATAATTAATTCAGACGAATTAGTGCAAATAATAAAGTCTTTGCTGGAGAAATACATTATCAAGACGATTGTCATGGGAAATGGTACGAGCAGTAAGAAAAAATATGATTTATTAAAACAAGAATTTATAGATAGAGATATAGTTTTAATAAATGAATATCGAACAACAGATGAAGCCAGAAAATTATATTTTCAGGAAAATCCACCTAAAGGTTGGAAAAAATTAATTCCTTTAGGTATGCAAGTACCACCAGTTCCTGTTGATGATTATGCTGCTATTGTTATCGGTAGGAAATATTTAAAGGATAATAAATAATTTTAGATTTTGAGACTGTATTTTAGAAATTAGATGAATTTATTTAGTCTAGTTTTTAAAATACAGTTTTTTTATAAAGTGATTGTATATGTATGTATAAACATAAATACAAATATGACTTTTGTCACTTATTTTTATGCCTAGCTTAATGCTATAATGATAGAAGGTGATATAGATGAAGCGTTTTTATAAGAACATGACATATATAATAATTTTTTTTATGGTATTAATAATTTTTACAGTTACATACAACATATACACAGCACCTGTTGCTAAACATAAAGTTTTTGGTGTTAGTTATATGACCATGAATAATCCATTCTATAAAATAATCAATAATGAAATTTTAAAAGTAGTAGAGAAAAATAATGATACATTGATTACTTTAGACCCAGAATTAGATGTAGATAAGCAAAATGAGCAGATATATAAATTCATAGACCAAAAAGTAGATGGAATTTTTATAAATCCTATTGATTTTGAACAAATAGAGCCAGCTTTACAGGCAGCAAAAAGAGCAAATATTCCTGTAATTATCATAGACGCTCCAGTTAGTGATGAAAGTTTAGTGAATTGTACGATTGTTTCGGATAATTATGATGCTGGTGTTCAATGTGCAAAAGATATGATGGAAAGATTAGATAGTGCGAATATTGTTTTATTGAAACATACAACAGCAAAATCAGCAAAAGAGCGAATTGAAGGTTTTTTGAGCGTAATTGATAATAATGAAAAATATAAAGTTATAAACGAAGCTGAATGTGATGGGCAATTAGAGATTGCCATGCCTAAGATGCAAGAGATTATTGAAGAAACACCTGATATAGATGTGGTAATGGCGTTAAATGACCCAAGTGCTTTAGGTGCATTGGCTGCTTTGGAAAAGAATAATAAAAATGATGTAATGGTATATGGAATAGATGGCACGCCAGAAATAAAAGCTTTGATTGGCAGAAATCAAATGATAGTCGGTACGGTAGAGCAATCACCTATCAAGATGGGGCAAATAGCTGTAGAAAATATGTATAATATTTTAAATGGCAAAAAAATAGAAAAAAATATAATAATACCTATTTCGCTGATAAACAAAGAAAATTTATTTAAATATGATGAAGATAGGTGGCAATAATGAATAGAACATATGGATTATTTTTCTTTATTGTTAAAAATACGATGTTTATTTTAAATGTGATAATTGTTTTATTTTATGTAGCAGTTATTGCGATTACAACAAAATATATCATTGGAAATGATTTGGCGAGGAGTTTTCTTGATAAAGTAATGTATATGCCTACGGCTCCAGTATATATTATTAGTGGGTCTGTTGGTTTATTACTTTGTTTAGCTTATTGCGTTTATTATCGAGAGTTTAATAATATAAGAAATAAAACAATAAATTACTTATATAGTTTGTTGGAAGTAGTAATTTCAGTAATACTTATTTTTTTGATATATTTATCATATAATGGAATAATTTTATTTGTTTTTTGTGATTGTATGTATCATCTGAAAAAAGGCTTGAAGTATCAAGTCTTATTAGTTACATTAGGTCTTATATATTTATTGGCAAATTATGAAATAGTTACATATTTTTATCCTTTAGTTAATATAGAAGAATATTTCCTAGTCTATGATGCTAGCATAAGAAATTGTTTAATAATCATAAAGAGATTATTAGAAGGTTTTAATATAATATTGTTTATAATTTTTATGATTATTTATATCTTGAAGCAGATACAGGAAAATGAGTATATCAGTAAAAAATTATCCATGGTGGCAATGATAAATAAAAAAATGCAAAAATATGTTATTGTTACGGAAAAATTTGGTGAAAAAAATGAACGCAAGCGTTTGGCTAGAGAACTTCACGATACGATAGGACATGCTTTGGCAGGAATGGCTGTGGGCGTTGATGCTTGTATTACTATGATTGATAAAAATCCTCAATTGGCAAAAGCGCAATTAAAGATAATCTCTAAAGCTATACGTAAAGGAATGAAAGATGTTAGAAATTCACTAAATAAGATGCGACCGGATTTTTTACAGCAGTATAGATTAAAAGAAGCTATTGAAAAAATGAAAGAAGAGATATCTGATGTAACGGATTTAAAGATAAATTTAAATTATCAAATAGATGAAACTGGTTTTGAGACCAAGATAGAAGATATCTTATTTAGAGTTATTCAGGAAAGTATAACAAATAGTATACGACATGGATTGGCTACAGTTGTGGATATTGATATTTACAAAGAAAATAATTTATTGTGTTTAAAAATAAAAGATAATGGTAAAGGTTGTAAGGCTATAAACTATGGTTTTGGTCTAAAACAAATGGTAGAAAGAGTTTCTCAAATAAGAGGAGATATAAATTTTTATAGTGAAAATGGTTTTACAACTGAGATAAAAATACCTTTATAGAGTAAAAATCTTATAGAGAAGGAGAATTATTGGATGCGGTATTTCCAATAATAATTGCGAAAATGATAAAAGTATTAATAGCAGATGACCAAGAATTGATAAGAGAGTCGTTAAAGATAATTTTAGGTGCACATGATAATATTGAAATTGTTGGTGTTGTAGGAAACGGATATGAAGTATTAGAAACGCTGAAAAAACATAAAGTGGATATAATTTTAATGGATATAAGAATGCCTAAAATGGACGGTGTATATTGTACTAAGGTCGTAAAAGAACAATATCCAGAGATAAAAATAGTGATATTGACGACTTTTGATGATGATGAATATATATTTAGTGCTTTAAAATATGGAGCAAGTGGTTATTTATTAAAAGATGTAGGCATGGAAGAATTGTATGAAGATATTATGGTTATCTATAATGGCGGAGCTTTGATTAATCCAGATATAGCTACAAAAGTAGTAAGCATGTTTTCTAATATGTCGAGAAATAGAAATTTAATCATTAATGTTGAGGAAAATTGTCTAGATGAATTATCTAAAAATGAATGGAAGATAGTTCAAAATATAGGATTGGGTTTATCAAATAAAGAAATTGCTAAAAAAATGTTTTTATCTGAAGGTACAGTCAGAAATTATTTAAGTTCCATTTTATCCAAATTAGATTTACGAGACCGCACGCAATTGGCTATTTGGGCTGTACAGACAGGTCAAATTGCAAAGGATTTTGATAATGATTAAGAAAGTTATAATAAGTTTTATGGCTATAGTATTTATTTATGTAGCTGTAACAAATCTATATACGAATAAAGTAGTAATACATTTAGGTATATTTGTAGGCAATTGGGAATTGCCTAATGGAAATGATTATAAAGTCATAGATGATGCTATAGCTCGTTTTGAAAAATTACATCCTAATGTAGAGATTGAATATGAAAGTGGTATTTTAAAATCTGATTATTCTTTGTGGTTAGCCAATAAAATTGTAAATGGTGAAGAACCTGATGTATTTATGATTGTAGATGAAGATTTTAATACGCTGAGTTCTTTAGGTGTTTTAAAGGATTTAACAGAAGAAATAGAAAATGATAAGAACTTTAATAAAGATGATTATTATGAGAGCACGTTAAAAGCTGGTCAATATGAGCATAAACAATATGCTTTGCCATACGAAAGTAATCCTATGTTGATGTTTGTAAACAAGACTTTATTAGAAAAGGAAAATATACCTATACCAGAAAATGATTGGACTTTAGATGACTTTTATAATATTTGTCAACAAGTTACAAAAGATACTAATGGTGATGGGGCTATCGACCAGTATGGTTGTTATAATTTTAGTTGGTTAAATTCTATGTATAGTCATGGTATAAGATTATTCGATGAAGATGGAAAAGAATGTTTTATCGACCAAGATGAAGCGAAAGAAGCAGTTATTTTCGTAGAAAAATTAAATAAATTAAATCAAGAACATATCATTACGAAGGAAGAATTTAATACAGGTAAAGTAGCGTTTGCTCCTATGTCTTTTGCGCAATATCGTACATATAAGCCATATCCTTGGAGAGTAAAAAAATTCTCTGATTTTGAATGGGATTGTATAAAAATGCCGTTGATATCATCTAATGATAAAGGAAGTGAAATTTCTTCATTATTGATGGGAATATCTTCGAGAAGTAAAAATGCTGATATAGCTTGGGAATTTTTGAAAATGCTCACCTATGAAAAAGAAACACAAAAGGATTTATATAAGTATTCACAAGGAATTTCTTCTTTAAAATCAATCAATAAATCTGAAGATATTGTATGCCTTTTAGGTAAAGATAATAAAGAAAATCAGATAAATGTAAATCTTTTAGATGAAGTTATGAATAAAACGTTAGAACATAGTAGATTTAAAAAATATAATCAAGCTTTGAATTTAATTGATATAAAAATTAATGATATGATAAGAAATAAAAGCGATATTGATATAGGTTTGTTGGAATTACAAAAGGATATAAATAAGTATTTAAATGAATAATGAGAAATAATGTTATACTGTTTTTGATGGTAATAGTAGCTTAAAATTCTGTTTTTAGGCTACTATTTTTTATTGCTCATAATGAATGAAATAAAATTGTGACAAATGTAATACTCATTTAGTGATTGTAGACATATGATTATTTTCGTAAATATTGATAGAATAGTTGATGTAAAGAGAATTATTAGAAAATATAAAAAACGAAGGAGCAACTACTATGAAGTATGTAATATTAGTTAGCCATGGAAAATTTGCAAATGGCTTAAATGATGCTTTATCCATGTTGGCAGGAAACAGAGAAGATATCTTATCTGTTGGTCTTGAAAATGGAAAAAGCGTAGATGAATTTGTAGCATTATTCACTGAAAAAGTAAAAGATATTTCAACTGATGATGAAGTTATTTTACTAGGTGATATAATCGGTGGTTCACCACTTACAAATGCCACAAATGTTTTAGTTAATAAAGGAATTAAAACAGTTATTTTAGGCGGAATGAATTTACCATTAGCTTTGACAACTGTTTTGATGAAAGATACTGTTTCCTTAGATGAAATAGCAGACCAAGTTTTAGAACAGGCTCGTATGGCTATGCAAGAATTTAAAATAGTAGAAGAGTCTGAGGATGATATTTAATTTTAGGCAATTATTTTAGGAGGTTTTTATAATGTCAGTTTCTTTTATTCGTATTGATGACCGTATGATTCATGGTCAAACTTGTACTCGTTGGGCTAGAGAATATCCTTGTGATGGATTAATCGCTGTAAATGATAAAGCAGCAAAATCCGATGTATTAAAAGCAGCTTATAAAGCAGCTAGTGGTAAAAAAACATTTGTTTGGACTGTAGAAGATTTCAAAAAGAAAGCTCAAAAAGTTTTAGATAGCGATACACGTTATTTCTTAATTACAAAAGACCCTATTGATATGAGAAAAATTTTAGTTGAACAAGGTTTTAAATGTGGTATTACAAAAGTAATCGTAGGTCCATGTAATGACCGCGAAGGTTCAACAACACTTGGAAATAATCAGTCCATTACTCAAGAAGAAGCACAAGCTTTAGAAGATATCAGTAAAGCTGGTTATAGCATTGAATTTTCTTTATTACCAGATGTTTCTATTGGTAATTGGGATAAATTCAAAGGTAAATTTGGTTTTTAATTAGATTGTATATAAGATGAATTGGAGGGAGTTTCATGGAAATAAGTTGGCTCCAAGCTATTATATTAGGTATATTTGCTTGTTTAGCTAGTATGCCTGGTATGGGTGGTACTGTAATTGGTAACTATACATTAGGTCGTCCACTCGTTGGGGGCTTAGTTTGTGGTATTGTTTTAGGTGATATTCAAAGCGGTATTTTAATTGGTACTGCAATGCAGGTTGTATACATAGCACTTGTTACTCCAGGTGGTACAGTTTCTGCTGATGTTCGTGCCGTAAGTTATATCGGTATTCCTCTTGCAATGATAGCTGTTAAATCTTTAGGTCTTGATCCAGCAAGTCCAGCAGGTATTGGTTTGGCTACTTCATTTGGTTCCATGGTAGGTACACTTGGTACAGTTTTATTCTATGGTACTGCTACTATCAACCTTGCATGGCAACATATTGGTTGGAAAGCTGTTGAAGAAGGTAATTTTCATAAGTTATATTTCGTAGATATGGGTCTTCCTTGGATTTCTCATATTATATGTTCTTTCATTCCAACAGTAGTTATGTGTTTATATGGTCAAGATGCTGTAGAAGCTATTAAAACTTATTTACCAATGGATGGTATTGCAATGCAGACATTATTCACAGTAGGTGCATTACTTCCATCAGTTGGGGTTGCTATCTTATTAAAACAAGTTGTTAATGATGTTATGGATTTCATTCCATTTTTCTTAGGTTTTGCTTTAGCTGCAGGTTTAGGATTAAACTTAATCGGTGCTGCTATCGTTGGCGGTATGTTTGCAATTATCAATTATAAAATTCAAATGCTTCGCATAGAAGCTAAAAAAGCAGCAGCTAGTGGAGCAACAAGCTATGATGATGACGATGAGGAGGATATTTAAATGGAAAAGAAAATTTCTAAGAAAACACTAAATAAATCTTTTAGAAATTGGTACTATGGACATTTAACATGTTTCTCCCAAGAACATATGCAGACTTTTGGTTATTTATGTGCTATGTTGCCAATTATCGAAGAATTATATAAAACAAAAGAAGAACAGAAAAAGGCAATGCAGACATATACAGCCTTCTTTAATACAGAACCACAGGTTGGTAGTGTAGTTGTAGGTATTACTGCAAGTTTGGAAGAAGCAAAAGCTAATGGCGCAGATGATATCAATGCAGAAACAATTAATGGTCTTCGTGCAGGTCTTATGGGACCACTCGCTGGTATCGGTGATTCCTTGGTAGTAGGTACATTAATTCCAATTTTATTAGGTATTGCAATGGGTCTATCTACTGGCGGTTCACCAATCGGGGCAATCTTCTATATAATCGTTTGGAACTTACTTATTACTTGGGGTATGAGATTTTTATACTTCAAAGGTTATGAACTCGGTGGTAAAGCAATTGATTTCTTAGTTGGTGAAAGAGCTACAGCTATTCGTGAATCTATAGTAATGTTAGGTACTATCGTAATTGGTGCTGTTGCTGGTACTTGGATTAATATCAGAACAGGTTTCACTATGACTGCCGAAGGTGCAGATAAACCATTCTTAGTACTCCAAGATACATTAAATGGCGTATTCCCTAATATTTTATCAGCTGTATTTGTTATTTTCTGTTGGTATTTATTGACTAAGAGAAATATGTCACCAATTTATGTTATGCTTTTATTAGTAGTTATTGCTTTTGTTGGTGTATTAGTTGGTTTCTTCGATACAGGATTAACTTATTGATGAAAGGTGATTTTTTATGCAGAGCAAAATGAAACAAGCTTATATTGGAGAAATACAATATCAAACTAAGATGTTGAATAATTTAAAAGTTTGGTTTAGAAATATGATAATGCTTTCTTCTATATCATTAATATTGATTTTATTTGGAGATGAGATGTATTCTTTCTTATCAACTGTAGGTATAGTATTAATGGTTTTAAGTGTGATAGCTTGTTTGATATTGAGCTTAGGCATAAAAAATGGACAGGATAATATTAATAAATTGATTAACTATATAGAAAAATAACAGCAATAAAAGGCTATGATGAATATAATTTCCCCCATCTAAATATTATTCATCATAGCCTTTTTAGAGTTTAAAATGATTTTAGTTTAAGTGGGTGATAATATGGATTGGAAAATTGTATTTTCAGATATTGATGGAACAGTATTGAATTCTAAACATGAATTATTGACTAGTACAATTGAAGCTGTACAAAAATTAGCTTTAAAAAATATACCATTTGTATTGGTGTCAGCACGTATGCCTAAAGCTATGAAATTAATTCTTGATGAAATGAATGTAAAAATGCCAATGATTAGTTATGGTGGGGCTTTAGTTTTAGATGAGCAAAATCAAATTTTACATGATGATAAAATTAATAAATTAGATACGAAGGCTATTATTGATGAAATAGAATTATTATGGCCTGATGATGTAGTAATAAATTATTATAGTGATGATAATTGGTTTGTAAAAGATGAAGATAATAAAGCTGTAAAAAGAGAAGAAAATATCACTAATGTAAAAGCCAGTCAAGCTGATTTTAAAGAATTAATAAATAAAGATATATTGCCTAATAAAATATTGTGTATGACAAAGGCAAATATTAGTTCAAAAATAGAAGCAGTTTTACAAGAGAAGTTTCCGCAATTAAATATAGTGCGTTCAAGTGATATTTTAATAGAAATCATGAATAAAGATGTAAGTAAAGCAAATGGTATCGAAGTATTATTGCGTCATTTGAACATGATACCTGCTCAAGCTATTGCTTTTGGGGATAATTATAATGATTTAGATATGCTCGAGCTTGCAGGCGTTGGCGTGGCGATGAACAATGCGCCGGACGACGTGAAGAAAACGGCATCTGCCGTAACGGATGATAATAATCACGACGGCATTTATAAATTTTTACAAAAGATAAAATTAGTGGATTGATGAAAATACCTGTAGCGTATGTTTTTAGAATGAGCTACAGGTATTTTGTATTCATGGAGAAATTTTGAAAAAGTTGCAAAATCATGAAGGAGATTGAAAATTTTTGCCGAATTTGTCTGTGTGAGTTAATTTATTCACAAAGTAGTACATAATAATTTTTAGAAAGAAGGCGGGAGATTTTACATGTAACGATTAATGAAATTTATGTATGTATACGATATATGTATACATAAGGAGAAAAGGGAGGATTTTTTATGAACGGTGTACATCTCGTAATAATTACAGCGTGTGTACTTATTTTAGCTTATCGTTTTTACGGTGCATTCATTGCTGCCAAAGTATTGACTTTGAACCAGTACAATGTACCGCCGTCTATTCGCCTGGAAGATGGTCATGACTATGTGCCGACGAATAAATGGGTTGTGTTCGGTCATCATTTTGCCGCTATTGCGGGGGCAGGTCCGCTTGTCGGTCCGGTTATCGCGGCGCAGTTCGGTTATCTGCCGGGCATGATGTGGATTTTAATCGGTTCGGTTATGGCCGGTGCCGTGCATGATATGGTAATTTTGGTGGCATCCATTCGCCATAACGGTAAATCGCTGGCGGAAATCGCCAAGACGGAAATCAGCAAGCTTGCCGGTACGAGTGCTCTCTGGGCAACGCTGTTTCTGCTCATCATAACGGAAGCCGGCATGGCGGTTGTTGTTGCAAACTCGCTGTTCAACAGCCCGTGGGGAACGTTTACGGTAGGCGCGACAATTCCTATTGCTATTTTTATCGGTATTTATCTTAAATATCTGCGTCCGGGACGTATTCAGGAAGCTACGATTATCGGTGTAGCGATGATTTTGATTGCCGTTGCACTTGGACCATATGTAAGAGATTCTGCGACACTCGCACCGTATTTTACATATAATGTTGTTCAGATTGAAATTGCCATTGCCGTATACGGCTTTTTGGCATCCGTTCTGCCGGTTTGGCTGCTTCTCGCGCCGCGTGATTATCTGAGCACTTATATGAAAATAGGTACGATTTTGGCGTTGGCACTCGGTATCATCATCGTTGCGCCGGAAATCCGCATGCCGGCAACTTCGCCGTTTTTATGGGGCGGCGGACCTGTAATCAGCGGTTCCGTTATTCCGTTCGTGTTCATCACTATCGCCTGCGGTGCCATCTCCGGTTTCCACAGCCTTATTTCCACCGGTACTACGCCGAAGATGATTATGAACGAACGTCAGATTTTACCAATCGGTTACGGTGCAATGCTTACGGAAGCGTTCATTTCCATGATGGCATTAATCGCTGCAACGAGCCTTCATCCGTCCGATTATTTTGCTATCAACTCCACACAGCAGGCATTTGCTTCGCTGGGACTTCAGGTGCAGGATTTGCCGATGCTGTCGCATATGGTCGGTGAAGATTTGATGCACAGACCGGGCGGCGCCGTATCGCTTGCTGTCGGCATGGCGGACGTATTCTCCAAAATTCCGTACATGGAACAGTTCATGGGCTTCTGGTACCATTTCTGCATTATGTTTGAAGCATTGTTCATTCTGACTTTGATTGATGCCGGCTCGCGCGTAGGCCGTTATCTGCTGCAGGAACTTCTGGGCAGAGTTTACAAACCGTTCGGCAATACGGAATGGTGGCCGGGCATTATCTTCTGCAGCGCTGCTGTAAGCATCTGCTGGGGATATCTCGTACTTCAGGGCAATATCGGTGAAATCTGGCCGCTGTTCGGCGTATCCAACCAGCTTCTGGGCACGATAGCTCTGGCAATCGGCACATCGTATATTTTCCGCATCGGCCGCGGCCGTTATGCGTGGGTAACGATGATACCGTGTATTTTCCTTGCTATCATCACCTGCTATGCTGATTACCTGAACATTTTTACGAACTACATTCCGACAGGCAAATGGCTGCTTGTGGCAATCAGTGCTGTAATGTTCGTTCTCGTTGCCGTAGTTATGATAGAAGCAATTCGCAGCTGGATACGCTATGCGAAAACTGTTAAACAGGATTACAGAACGCGTGAAGAAATTGAAGCTGAAACAAAAGCTGAACTGCAAAAACAGGGTAAACTTGATTTAGTAAAATAAAATTTGATAAAGTAATGTAAACAAAAAGCAATTCATCTATAAACTTTTTAAGATGAATTGCTTTTTTGTGTGCTTATCTATTTATTCGTTCACTAAAATACCGGCGTTTGCAAGTTCCTGGCAGATGACAGACAGAGTGTCCTTGTCGGGAACTTCAATCGTATGGTAGTGAACGCCGTTTGTCATAACCAAGAGCGGTTCGGCTTTTGTCTGCTGCATTTTTTTGATGAAGGCGTATGCTTCACGGCGCGTGGCAATGAACAGATTGACTCTGATTTCACCGTACAGAGGATGGTCGACGATGACGTCATGCACTTTGCCGCCGTTGTCGACGATTATTTCAAATTCTTTTTTGACGCTGTCCTTATCGTTAGCATGACGGCAGCAGATAGTTTCCAGCAGATTGGTGTTTTGCGGCTTGACCGGCAGAATGTAGCCGCGCGGTGTAGCGTATATATCGTGGCCGGTGGCGCGCAGAACGGTGATGTCGCCGACGATTATCTGACGGCTGACCTGAAATTTATGCGACAGCATGGCGCCGGTGAGAGGTATTTTGCTGTGCAGAAGCGTTTCGAGGATTTTTTGGCGCCTTTCTTCCGTATTCATACAATCACTCACTTTATAATTTATTTTGTTAAAGCAGCAACGGTTGCATTTGTAGCATTTATTAAATCCTGCGGTTTAATAATGATTTGTCCGCCGCGAATACCGGCACTGACAGCGATTTTTTCCCAATTCAAAGCTGTTTCATCAATGTAGACAGGATAATCTTTTTTAGCCCCGAGCGGCGAGCAGCCGCCTCTGATGTAACCAGTGAGCGGTTGAAGTTCTTTTAAATGAATCATTTCCATTTTTTTATGATTGGATGCTTTTGCTAGCTTTTTTAGATCGAGCTCATCGTCACCGGGAATACATGCCATGATAATATCATTTTTATCACTGCGGGCAACGAGTGTCTTAAATACGGTTTTTATATTCATACCGGCTTCTGTAGCAACATGAACAGCACTTAAATCGTTCAAATCCACTTTATATTCTTTCAGTTCATAGTTTATTTTTAAGCGGTCGAGTATGCGGGCCGCATTTGTTTTCTTCATACCAAAATCCTCCTAAATGTTGATTTTACGCTATTATTATAGCACGCTACCAAGTTATTTTAAATTATTTTATATTTTTTTCAAAAAAAGTATTGACATTTGATTGAATTCAAGGTATTATATAGAAGCTGGCTCACGGAGACAGCACAAAATAAAGATGTTCTTTGAAAACTAAACAATGCACAATGTTTTCTAACAGACGAATGTGCGGCATCTGCTTTTAGCAGATGACCTAAATAAATTTCTTTAAAACAGATAATTAAGAGCCAATCGGTTCTTCGAAAAATAATTTTTTTGGAGAGTTTGATCCTGGCTCAGGACGAACGCTGGCGGCGTGCTTAACACATGCAAGTCGAACGGGGTGTTTATTTCGGTAAACACCAAGTGGCGAACGGGTGAGTAACGCGTAAGCAATCTACCTTCAAGATGGGGACAACACTTCGAAAGGGGTGCTAATACCGAATGAATGTAAGAGTATCGCATGAGACACTTACTAAAGGAGGCCTCTGACATAAGC